>JAIROD010000886.1 GCA_031257725.1 Planctomycetaceae bacterium
GGCGGTTATTCACATAAAACGCCTACGGCGTTGACCCGATGGCAGACGTTTAAAAACGGCTGCTACAATAACTAGACCAACAATACACTGAATAGTTACAAAACAAAATAGACAATTACCCGGAAATAAATAACTTTGTGTGTAACGGTCTATTATTCGTCTTTGTTAACGGCGGGGTTTACCCCGCGATAGTTAACGACGGGGTTTACCCCGTGTTTGGGGGGTTAAGCCGAACAACGCGGGGCAAGCCCACGCCGTTAACTTGCGGTAAATTCTAAATTATTAGAGATTCCCATTTCTCTTTTGAACGTTGGTTACGGTTTACGGTTCATCGGCGGTGTTGGGCGAAGTAACCCGGAAACGGTACCAGTTTCCACGTAACCAATCAACAAGCGTTTCCATTTCTTCACGACTCAAAACAGATTCTTCCGCTGAAAGATGGAACGACGGCATTTCATCGTTTCCTTTATCTTTGCCAATTGCCGGACCGTAAAAACGTGTCGAAACCGGATCGGCAATGATGCCAATCATCCAGTCCCGCGACATATAACCCCGCAAATCAGGAGCCTGAATCACCGGTTTGGTCGTTTGAGTATAAAGTTTATGACATTGACCACAGTTAAACGTTTCAAATAATTCCAATTGTTCCTGTGTCAATCCTTCAACACCGTTCGGAGTTTCAATCCGCATTCGGTCACGCTGAGCGTCGGCATATAATAGGTCAATCAGTTGATCCAATAATTTTCCGTCTTCATCTTCGTCAGCCAATATCTCCTTGAGTTCACCGCGAACATAACCAACCATTGTTCCCGATGCAAATTTTGTTTTACCGAAATAATCGCCGCTTCGGATTTTTTTAGTATCAAAAAATCCTTCAATCCATTTTTTGCGGATTGGTTGGTACAGGTTGGGTCCTTTGGGAGTTTCACACGGAATCGGTTGGAAATCGGGATGTTCCTGTTCCCCGTCCATCGGTTTGAACGGATGGCAAACCGCACAATGTTGTTCATAAAGGGCAGGTCCTTGAATTACCGGATCACGTTGGAGCAATGTTCTGGCACCGGTTGGCGGAATACCGTCGGGAGCCAAACACAACTCCACCGCTCGCTCGGCAATCCGTTTCGCATTGGCTTCGTCCTGCCGGAAACTTGCCATTGCCGGATCCGCATAATCGTGACGATAGGACGCATACGTCAAATAACAAACGGAAAGAAACAAAAAAAGAACCATCGCCACATTGAAATAATGACCGATTTTCAACCGTCCAATCACCGGAATCAATAACACATAAACCATAAGACAACCCGTAACAACAAAAATCGGAATATATTTCCGTTCTCCGGGAAAAACATCAATTTCCCCGTTTTCCCCTTTCACTTTAAGATTACAAAAATGATACAACGCGCGGAATGACCATTCCGGTCTGGCGGCATCGTAAAAACCGGCAGGATCCGCCGGTGCGCCAAGATGAACCCCAAGCGATGCCTCACGCGGTAAATTTTCGTGAACAGAAAATAAATCGGGACGGATGGCGTGCAAAACCGGTTGACGGTAAACCAGTAACAAAATCACCGCCATAACAAAAATCCACGCAAGCGAACATTTCAACACTTCACTCGACCAAAACGGAACCCAACGACCATTACATTTACATTTACATTTATTCTTTGACGTTTTGTCATTACCCTGAGTATTGCCTGAAGTATTGCTTTGAGTATTGTTTTGAGTATTGTTTTGAGTATTACTTTGAGCATCGCCTTGACCGGCGGCAATCGCTGTGGAGCGGTGATCGAAAAAACGCCAAAGAATCATCACAACAAAAAATCCGCCGCCAAACACTAAAATGTGGAGGACAAGAAATCGCGGGATTGTTAAGGTTCCGAACTCGGTACCGCCGCAAACGATGCGGAATAACGGTTCACCAATGAATGGAATCATTTGAAGAAACCGAACACGTACTAAAGTTGCCGAAAAACCGGAAAGTGTCCAACTTAATAAGTCGCCGGTTAGTGATGAAGCAAGCGAAAAAAGAAAAAGTATAAACGCCGCCCAGAACACAAACTCTTTGGGTGAACGGTATTTACCGCTAAACACCAGTCCAAGCAAATACAATCCAAGAAGGATTGTTAAAAGTTGAGCGGAAAAGTGGTGAATTCCCCGAATCATCCAACCGCCGGGAAGAACAAATTGCATGAAAAAAAGACTCTCCCACGCCGACTGGGCACTTGGGCTATAATACGCCCAAAGGAAAACTCCCGTAATCGCCTGCAATACAAACGCAAAAATAATCATTGCCGGAAAAAAACGGCAATAACCCGCCGGAACTGACCAATACCGTATTTTATTACAAAGTGTTGGGATTCCGGTACGTTCATCTAACCATTGAATAAATAAGTTTTGCATAATCTTTTTATGTTTTAAAGTTAAAGTAACTGTAACTATTCAGTAGCGAGCCTATTATTTATCATCAGCCCAATAATCCAAAGGTAGGCAACCTTCGCCGAAGAGTTTTCACTCACGGTTGCCTACCCCCAAAATCCCGAAATAATCAGAGGGCATCTCTAATAATTCGGTTTTTTATTTTCAACCCATTAATTAA
>JAIROD010000048.1 GCA_031257725.1 Planctomycetaceae bacterium
TTCACCAATATTGCGTCCCTACGGGACGCGGATCATTTTGTTATACCGTTTTCTACCAAGATGTCGTCCCTAACGGGACGGGAATATTCGAAAATACAACCAAACCACTGAATAGATACAAACCGTTTTGCTGGGGCAAACCGTTTGGGAATCAGTGAAATCTCAACCGGTGCGACCGTTCGGCGAACGGTCGCCTACCGGCCAATAATTGACCTAAAATTTTTATCCATTTTAACAACCACACTCTGAACGCTAGGAAAAATTGGGGGATACGTAAAGGACAACCAAAGAATGATAACTATCGACAATATTGACGTCAAGACGGATTTTAAAGCAAGAAAGGTATATCATGCCGTTGACAGTATAGTTGTCTATTCGCGCAAATCCACCCGATCTGCGATTGCTGCGTGCTATTGATAATCGGTGGGCGTTGACATATTCGCTTGGTGTGAATACAATAGTGAGATGTTTTGTTTGTTCATTGTTTTTACGGCAATTATTCACCTTTCTTTATTCACCTTACTTTTGGAAAAACTACTATGTTTGGTAAAATGTTTGAAATTGGTTCACTGATGAAGCAGGCTCATGAATTTGGCGGTAAAGTTCAGGAAATGAATGATAAACTCAAACAACTTCGTATTCAAGGCACGGCTGCCGGCGGTCTTGTGGTGGTCGATGTCAACGGACTTCAGGAAATGGTGGCTTGCCGGATTGATCCTGCCCTATTTCAGCAAGGCGATGTCGAATTGTTAGAAGAACTTATTGTTACGGCAACCAATGATGCGATTGATGAATCTCGCCAGCAGCAAGCCGAATCCATGAAATCGCTCACCGATGGTATGAATCTCGGTAATCTGACCGAAACTCTCGGAAAAATTATGCCGCAATAGGTGATGAGATATTATGTATGATGTATAAAGGACATTTCTAATAATTCCTTTTATCCGCAAATTTTTACGAACTCAATCACGAAAGAGATTAGTGAAAATTCCGGACAAAAAGAGTTTTTGGAGGTTGCCGACCGATATTTTTAGAGGTTCGCCTAAGTAATGTATGTCAGAGTTGACGGAATCCGTAACACGGATGATCAAGGAATTTGAGAAATTACCCGGACTCGGCAAAAAATCTGCCGAACGGATCGCGTATCATTTACTCAAAGTCGAAAAAAAAGAGGCTCTTGCGTTAGCTGACGCGGTCTATGCCGTTAAAGAAAACGTCCGATACTGTAAGCATTGTTTCAATTTAACGGAACAAGAACTTTGTGAAATCTGCCGTGATCCGAAAAGAAATCAGACTATTCTCTGTGTTGTCGAACAACCGCGTGATCTGATTGCGTTGGAACAAACGGGGCGTTATGACGGACTTTATCATGTTCTTCTTGGACGTATTGCGCCGCTTGACAAAATTACTCCCGATCAATTAACTATTTCCGCTCTTGTGGATCGGATTAAAACAGGTTCGTTTGCCGAAATTGTTATGGCAACCAATCCAACAATCGAAGGAGATTCAACGGCTCTTTATATTATCAAGCAGTTGGAATCTATTCGGACAAACATCAAAATTACCCGATTAGCACGTGGTATTACAACCGGCAATGATTTACAATTTGCCAATAAGGAAATGCTCGCTGACGCTCTGGCTGAACGCCAATCGTTCCGATAAAATAAGCCGCCAATAATCAAAATTTTTGACTTCCAGCATTTTGACTGTTTATAATTATCTATGGGCATCTCTCATAATTCAATTTTTTATTTTCAACCGATTAGTTAATAGTTAACGACGGGGTTTACCCCGTGTTTCTGGTTGACAATGGGGTTTCGCCCGTGTTTGGGGTTAAGTCGAACAACGCGGGGCAAGCCCGCGCCGTTAACTTTCGGTAAAGTCTGAATTATTAGAGATTCCCAACGATGCATTTTAACGCGAAATCCAACAAGCCTGTAAAAAATAAACATACGAATTATTTTACTACAAAACATGTATTTTTTTACATCACTTGATCATTTTTTAACCCTTTGATAGTGTAATTCATATTTTAATAATGTTGTGATATAAAGATGTAATCCCTTTGATACCAATGTATTATGAACGAACACAAAAAAAATATTAAAATGATGATTGACGGCATAAAAATTGCGTATATTAAATTGATAATTTTTATCGATTACATTTTTAGGTTTAAGTGGGGTGCTGTTTGTAAAATCTTTTTTGTATTTTGAGATATTTTTTAAAAAAATTGAAAAAAAGTGTTTACAAATTGGTTGGTTTAACTTAAAATTCAATCTGTTTTGAAATGTTCATTTTAACCACAGAAAGGAGACTGACAATGAGGTTTTATATGAAACTGAAAAAAGTTGTTGGTCTAACGATAACCCTGATGATATTTTCAGGGTTTGTATTCGCAGACTTAGACAACAGTGGTAGCCTGGCACCTGAATTTACTGATCCTTCGGGTGCAACAATGTCCTTTAATTATGAAGAGACAGGAACTGATCAGGCATCATTAGGATCATGCGCAATGAACCCGACAGCAGGGAATAATGTCAGTGGAGTTATGCTGGAAGAGCCGCCGGTGGAATTGGAGCCGGAACAAGCTTCTTTTGTAGATGATGCTCAACCCCTTTTATCCGAAATGGATTCGCGTCCTCCATATCGAGCGATAGGAACGAATGATGGTCCGCGTCTATTGTCTGATCCTCCGGAAGGATCCGATTCCAATCCATTGAATCCCACGACTCCTGAACCGGCAACGTTACTTATTATTGGAATGAGTGCTGTTGGATTTGTTCCTTTAATAAAACGTTATCGACGAAAACAGACAACACATTGAGATATCTCTCTGCCTTTATTGGCATTCTCTTAGAGGAACGGTTTCTTGCAAAACCGTTCCTCTTTTGGTACGATCGTTGACCAATTCCGACAATCTGAAATTCAAACGATCACCAAATTCATCGAACAAAATCAGAAATAAGTTTTTTTGTTTCAAAAAAACATAAACAACATATTCAGCAGCGGTGAATGTTCATTTTTCCGTCCCATTAAGGACAACATATTGGTAGCAAACTCATGAAAAAGAAAACATCTTTTTTCTCACCTTCAAAAGTCGGGGTTGTTCGTGTTGCGGATGTTTTACCTCAACTGATTGCAAAATACGGGCTTCAGAAACAGCGGAATACAGAACAAATTACTCGGATTTGGCGTGAAACGATTGGTGAACCGTATGGGTCTGTAACACGGGTGATTGGTCTCAAATCAGGAACAATCGAAATCGCCGTACCACATCATGCTTTTGTTCAGGAACTTTCGTTTCGTCAACCAGAACTCCTTACCGGTCTCAAAACCGCACTCCCCGAAGAAAAAATAAAACGTATAAAATTTGTTGTTACAAGATAAGATGTCGCACAAAAATAAGTTTCGGAATTTGATCTTGTTTTTTCTGATTGCTTTGAAATTTGGGAACGTAACTGTTTATTTTAATAATTGGTTGAGTATTTTATCTATATTATTGTTCAAGGTAATCCTCCAATTGATCACCCCCTCCCTACCCAACGAGGCAACCGGTATTAGCGCAGGCAACGCCTTGTGAAACCTTCTTTGGGAACAATTAAACCGTACACTTTTACACACGTTTATCATCTGCTTCACACTTAATTATAACAAAATTTTGCCCATGCTTTGGTTTGCTTATTTTCTTGCAATGGTCAATGCGACCATTATCGGACTTTCGTTTTTGTTTGTCAAAATTGCTGTTTCCAATGTTTCACCGATTGACACACTTTGTTTTCGGTTTGTTACTGCATTGATTTTTTGTGTTGTTTATATGAAGGTGATGAAAATTCCGTTTCGTATTGAACTTCGGCGGCTGTTTCCATTACTTTTATTGACCTTGTTTTACCCGCTTGGTTTTTTCACTTTTCAAGCCTACGGATTGCTTTATACCAATTCTGCCGAAGCGGGTATTCTGACCGCAACAGCTCCTGTGATCACCGCAATTTGTGCTGCAATTTTTATCGGCGAAAAAACAAACCTGTTACAATTCTTGTCGATTCTGATTTCCATTACCGGAGTTATGCTTATTTCAATAATGAAAGGGATCAACTTCGACGCATCCAATATTGCGGGTGTTGTGTTGATTTTGCTTTCATGTTTTATGTCTGCCGGTTACACAATTACCAATCGTGTTTTGATACGTTCATTTACGGCAATGGAAATTACATTGGTGATTATGATTGTCGGCAGTGTTTTTTTTACGGTGTTTTCCGCTGCAATACATCTTGCCGACGGTACAATCGTAACAATTTTCAGACCGTTTGGTAATCGGCATTTCACAATGGCGATTTTGTATCTGGGCATTTTTTCGTCAATGTTGACCACCATTTTTTCGAGTTTAATTCTCAAACGTCTTCGTGCTGCCGAACTGGTTGTGTTTTTGAATTTCTCAACAATTGTTGCAATTATTGCCGGTTATGTGTTTATGCGTGAAACAATTTATTCTTATCATCTCATTGCCGCCGCCCTGATCATTATTGGCGTACTCGGCACAAATTTATTCGCAAAAAAAGAAATAACCTCATAAAAATCGTAATCGTTCACAAACAAAAAGGAACTTCCAACTATTCGCTTTTTATCACAAAGTTTAAATTCAGAACTGATTAAAAAAAACTATTTGTCCTTATTGTCCTATTGGTTTTTATTGTCCCATTTGTACAATTTCAGGGACGTTAGGGTGTAAGGGATATTAGAGACAATAATTTTTAAATTGAATTGGTGTTTCATCAAAAGGCGTTAAATGTTACAATATAATTTTGAAATTTTATATGAAGAAGGGGCATGTTTGGCGGTGAACAAACCGGCGGGATTGTTGACACAGGCTCCGTACGGAATTGATTCGCTGGAATCACGGGTTAAAGTTTATCTCATGGAAAAAGAAGGGCGAAAATATCTTGGTGTGCCGCATCGTTTGGATCGTCCGGTTTCCGGTGTGATTTTGTTCGGCAAACACTCCCGTGCAACACATCGGCTTTCCGAACAGTTTGAAAAACGTCAAATTGATAAAACCTATTGGGCTGTCGCCGAAGGACTTGTTAAACCGGAAACCGGAACATGGATTGATTTTGTACGAAAAATACCGGATAAACCGCTTGCGGAAATTGTTGCGCCGATCAATCCCGATGCCCGTGAAGCAATCCTTCATTATACTGTTCTTGATTATTTTGAATTGGAAGGAAAACCTGTAACACGTCTTGAAATCAAACTCGAAACAGGACGAATGCACCAAATACGCTTGCAATGTTCTGTACATGGACATCCAATTCTTGGCGATGCAACTTATGGTTCGATTATTCCGTTTGGAAATCATTTCGACGATGAACGTTGTCGGGAAATCGCGCTTCATGCCCGTTCTATTGCCTTTCTCGACCCAATGACCCGCGAACCCATAAACCTGACCGCTCCGCTTCCAACACTCTGGAATAAAACACTAACAAATATTTCGTAACAAAACGGCAGATTGATTGTGTTGGTGAATTTTTTTGATCGTTTCAAATTTAGAAGCAATTGGGCATCTCTAATAATTCAGAATTTACCGCAAGTTAACGGCGTGGGCTTGCCCCGCGTTGTTAGGCACACGGGGTAAACCCCGTCGTTAACTATTAGACCTTTTCTCTAACCCCGCAATGCAATTCCAATAACCTTATTTTCAACCTGATTTTCCTAACAAAACAACTTTAGTAGTATAAGAATAATAACAAAACTAACCTTATTACCTTATTGTTTTATTGTTTTTCTTTTTTTAATAAGGTAATAAGGTCGATTGTGTGTCGTTTGGGGGCTACTAAGGTTGTTTAGTAAGAGAAATCAGGTTAAAAATAAGGTTGTTTTGAACTGTTTTTAAGTGGTCATGGGTCAGCGAAAATGTCTAATACTGGTTATAAATATAAAATCGCTAAACAAAACGACCCCTTTTTGAAAAACGCTCCCTTCCTCAACAGAGCCCGTTTTCGCTTCACCAAACAAAAAATTTTAACAAAAGTATTGTCAAAAATCAATGGCGATTGTTCAAAAAATAAACAAAACGTTTATACCTTACTGAAAGACATGGCGCGCCCGAATTTCTCGACCACCGTAGACTTCTCACATTAAATTGCTTCCAAACTCATCAATCTCTCTTGAAACTTCGGATATTTTCTGCTATGATGAATTTTCCTAAAAACTTCAAACGATTCTTATTGAGGATAATTTATGTCTAACGATTTACCACTCCGTCAATCGCTATTGGACACGCCGCCAACTTCCCCAACTCTTGACGAGTTTAAGAAAAAGTATCAACATGATGCGTTTTGCAAGAATAAGTTGAAGGATGTTAAGACGGCTCAGAAATTTTTACGTTTTTTCCTCA
>JAIROD010000063.1 GCA_031257725.1 Planctomycetaceae bacterium
CGCGCCCAACGTGTTCTCGATAAACAATAACAACTATACTATAAACAACCCCTTTAGGGGTTGTCCAAAAGCGGCATTAAATTTGATTGATATTTTGTAATTATTCAGTAGATTGGTCATTCGATGGTAGGCAACCTTTCGCCGAAGGGCTTTCACCCACGGTTGCGTTGCCGCTAGGCAACAGTGAATCAGATTCGATTGGGCAATTTGTGTTTCGGACTGATTTGGAAACTGATTGTCGGCGGGAAACAGGGGTAAGTCGGCTATCGCCGTATTAATAAAAACCGCTCGGCGAGCGGTTGCCTACCTCTTGATTATTGGACTGATGATAAATAATAGGATCGCTACTGAATAGTTACGATATTTTTTAGTGCAACCCCTAAAGGGGTTGAGTTTCGTGGGGGTGCTTTTCCGCCGGTTCGGTATTTACTGAAACTGGCGGCGGTTATTCACAGTAAACGCCTAACGGCGTTGACCCGATGGCAGACGTTACTAGACCAACAATTCACTGAATAGTTAAAAAAATATTCCACTGATATATTACAAAACAATAAGGTTAGTTTTGTTAGGAAAATAAGGTTGTTGGAATTGCATTTTGGGGTTAGAGAAAAGGTCTAGTTAACGACGGGGGTTACCCTGTGTTTGGGAGTTACTGTCGAACAACGCGGGGCAAGCTCACGCCGTTAACTTTCGGTAATTTCTGAATGATGAGAGATTCCCAATAGTTAACGACGGGGTTTACCCCGTGTTTGTGGGTTAAGCCTAACAACGCGGGGCAAGCCCACGCCGTTAACTTTCGGTAATTTCTGAATGATGAGAGATTCCCAATAGTTAACGACGGGGGGTACCCTGTGTTTGTGGGTTAAGCCTAACAACGCGGGGCAAGCCCACGCCGTTAACTTTCGGTAAATTCTGAATGATGAGAGATTCCCAATAGTTAACGACGGGGTTTACCCCGTGTTTGTGGGTTAAGCCTAACAACGCGGGGCAAGCCCACGCCGTTAACTTTCGATAAATTCCGAAAGATCAAAAAATTCTTTCAAAAAGAAAAATCCCTGTTGACAATTTACTCCGTTCCATGTAAACTGTGAAACTATTAAATTTGCATTCCGTTTTTTTACCGTATTGTATTGCGGTAGGCGAACTGTGATTATTTCAATGAAACTTGTAAAAAAGGAGATTAGTGATGGAAAATTTAATGAAAGGTCTCGTCGCATTTTTGGGAATTTTGGGAGTAAAATTCCCAATGTTAAAATGGGCAAGACAGGGGGGGGGGGGCAGTATGTAGAGGAAAGTTAATAACAGAGAGTGGAGTGTGTTTTCACTCCAATCGTTCTAAACTCTTTCCTGCAAAACTCTTAAAAATTCTACGGTATTCACCGTTCGGCTTTACGTTAGTCGAACTTCTTGTGGTGATTGCGATTATCGGCGTGTTAATCGCACTTCTGTTGCCTGCGGTTCAGATGGCTCGCGAAGCGGCACGAAGAATGCAGTGCAACAACCATCAAAAACAAATTGCGTTGGCGTGTCACAACTTTCACGATGTTCATGATCGTTTTCCCAATGCGATCAACGATTATGCGTCGGTTCCGGCAGACCGGATCGCTGTCGGATTAGACAACTCTTATCTGGTTTGGTTGCTTCCTTTTACAGAAGGAACCGCCCTTTACTCTGTGATGATTGATTATATCAACACGCATAGCAGTGGGGCGGCGTCGATTGTCTGTGTTGAGGTTTCGGGGGCATTGATAAAGACCTATCAATGTCCTTCGGATTCCAATGCGTCAAAAGTTCTTACCGAAGGAGGATACCGTTTTGCAACAACTAATTATCATAGTTGTCGCGGAGATATCAAAGGATATGACTATTGGGGACTTCAGGATCGCGGCGCATTTGTGAGCGGTTGTCGAGGTACACCGGGAAGCGATACCGCTGCACGAAGTGATACCGGTAATCAACGCGGTATGTCCGGTATTACCGACGGGACAAGCAACACCATCTTGATTTCGGAAATATGCGTTTCAATAAATGCAGGAGGCGGTCAGGCAAAAATCAAAGGTGCGATGGCAACCTTTGCGAACGGCGAAGTTGCCGGTTCTTTTGATAGTCCCAGTATTTGCTACAACAAAATTATCGGCAACGGAATGATAAGTCCAACCTATACACACACAACTTTCGGAATCGGCAACCGATGGACGCAAGCAAGTTGTCATCTCACATCGTTTTATACGATTTTGCCGCCCAATTCCGTTTCGTGTATTCGCACTTCTCACGACTGGTCTGTTCCAACAGCGAGCAGTTATCACACGGGCGGAGTCAATGCCGCATTTGGCGACGGTTCGGTACATTTCATTTCCGAAACAATCAATGCCGGTGATCCGGCTGTTGTTCCGGCAACCGCAACAGGATTGACCGGCGATAATTACAGACTCTACAAAGGCGCATCCATTCATGGAGTTTGGGGGGCGCTCGGTACCGCGTCCGCAGGTGAAAACGTTGCGATTCCGTGATAGTTGTTGGGGATCAAGGGACAAAAAGAACAATTAGGAATAATGTCTTCCCTGTTTCATACGCTCCCTTGGTCCCCGCATAATATTAAAATTTAACTCAAACAAAAAAGGAAAATTAAAAAACAATGTTACAAAAAATTATTTTTATGTTGCTTTTGACTTCGGCGGTTTTGTTGACTGGTTGCGGTCACAAAGGTCCGAATGTCCAATTCGTAGAAGGAACAGTTACGTTTGACAGCAAGCCGGTTTCCGACGCCGATGTCTGTTTTACTCCAAAGTCCGAACAGTCGGGAATTCCGGCTATGGGAAAAACAGATTTAAACGGAATGTATCAATTGACCTCCGCACAAGGCGGCGCGTTTGGAAAAGGCGCAGTTGCCGGAGAATACGACGTGCGGATTATGAAATACCTTGACCTTGATGCTGTTGCGCCGGAAAATCCGCAAATCGGCGATGTTGTCCCGCTGGCAAAACCGAAACATCATTTGCCCGAAAAATACGCCGATGTGAAAACTTCCGGTTTAACCGCAACGGTTAAAAAAGGGAAAAATATTATCAATTTTGATTTGACTCAATAGACCTTTTCGCGTAATATATCAGCGGAATTTGCGAAAACATATTGGATTGCTTTAACAAACCTTATTTTCACTTTATTTTCTTAACTAAACAACCTCAGTAGCATGAAAATAAACAACAACAAACCTTATTACCTTATTGTTCCTTTTTTTAATAAGGTAATAAGGTTGATTGTAGGGAATCCTTTTGGCTACTAAGGTTGTTTTGTTTGAAAAATAAGGTGAAAATAAGGTTTGTATAAACTTGCTTTGAAAATTCCACTGATATATTACTTTTCAAGTGATATTTTTCAATTATTTTTTTCGCCTCGTTTTTTGCATATTTTGCACGTTCTTCCGGCGTCATATTTTTTGTTTCCTCGTATATTTTTTCACGAATTTTATGCACTTCTTTTAGTGCTTTGGGTTCATTCGTCATTTTCTATTACCTCCGTAGGCGAGTATATTCCTATTCTTTTGTAACCTTCCCGTAAATTGATACTTTCGGTTCCTATTATTGTTTTCAATTTTCTTCGAACCATTGATCCATTTCCGTCATAACGATTTCATGTTCGGTGTAACGCCCTTCTGCATAATCTTTTCGCCCTTGTTCTAAACCTGCATTGAGTTGATCAATCAACTGCGGAGTGAAAAACGACGGATATTCCGGAATAATTTCATTTAACCGATTAACAATTTGCGTCATTGTTTTTTGGTCGTTGATTTGTTCAATTCGCCGAATAACTGCGGTTTTCATTGCCGATAATGTATCGGATTGAAGTGGTATCGTTTTCATTTTTCTCTTTCTATAATTTTTGAATCTTATATTTTTTACAATAACCAATAACTTGTTCCGATATTGCAAGGAGTTGCGGTGTGTGTTGAAGGACAGCATCAAAAAGTTCTTGCAAGTTACCGGTCTCATATTCATGAGCAATTTCATTGCGCAAATCTTTGAACATTCTTATTTCTGTTGCGGAATTGATAATATTCCGTTGTTCCGCTCTATTGACCACATCAATCAATGAACCGCCCGTAACAAATTCAACCGTATCAATACTTCGCAAAACTTTATTAACTAACAGGTCAGTTGTTCGTGCATATCTTGAAGTTAAATTTTCAAAATAATCAAACTCAATTTCAGTATAATCCGTTTTAATTCCAATACCAACACAGCATTCGTAAGAACGCCGCAACCAACTAAGACTTGAGGAAAAACCGTTAAGATTTACCTGCAACACTTCAAGAGAACTCGTCATGCAATTCGTACTCCTGTTTCCTGTGCCAAACGAAAAAACGGCTCCGAACCGTCGTGTGAAACGATAATATCAATTTTTTGTTCTCCGATTTTGTCGAGAATCTCACGGCGTATCTGAATTTTTTTCATCAGGTCGATTTTGGGTGAAAGGATAGCAATATCAATATCGCCGCCTT
>JAIROD010000069.1 GCA_031257725.1 Planctomycetaceae bacterium
AAATAACAAATACGGTATTATAATGATTTTGTATTCCATGAGACAAGACCAAAATGGGCGATTTGGGGGAAAGGGAAGAAAATTTGTAATCAAGCGAAATTAGGACACTTAGCACTACCAATATGTTGTCCCTAACGGGACAGAAGAAGGAACATTGACCGCGTCTGAATAGTTACAAATGTTTTTGGAGATTCCTTTTGTTTTTTGTCCCGTTTGATTTGCTCTTGCAATAAATTGACAAATTTTCTATACTCCGCCGCTTATCTTATAATAAAGCATTGTTTTTAATGCATGATTTCAAAATTTCGATGGAGTTGTTTTTCCATGTGTTATCGATTTTTTATCGGATTGTTTTTGGGGTTAGGTTTGTTGTTATTTCAAAATCCTGTTGATGCACAACCAACGCAACCTTCCGGTGTTGCAGCGTTTACATCGCCGGAAGTTGTTCCGTCGAAACCGCTACAGCCATTGGTCTCCACCACCGCAACAACCGCGAACCAAACGGTAACCGATACCGCCGTGACAAAATCGGGACGGCGTATTCGTTCACGGGATGCCAAACTGGGAAATCGGATTGCGAGAGTCACAGCGGATTTGGAAAAAATTCCTCAATCACACGATCAATTTTGGCGCGAATACGATATTACACCTTACACCAAAGGGCGTAATTTTCCTGTAACTGTTCAGCCGGAACAAACAATCGTTGATTGGATTTTGCGCCAAACAGGAATCAAAACATGGCATTCATCGCCGTTTGGAATTTTAACTGCTGATTCCGAAAAACTTTACGTTTATCATACTCAAGAGGTTCAACTGATTGTCGCGGATATTGTGGATCGGTTTGTGGATACTCAATTTTTCAATGAATCATGTACAATTCGGGTGATTTCGTTGTCGCGTCCCGATTGGATTGCCAAAGGGCATCAGTATTTACGTCCGATGTGGATTGCCAGTCCGGGAGTTCAAGGGTGGATTATGGAAAGAGAAG
The DNA here is from genome assembly GCA_031257725.1 of Planctomycetaceae bacterium. Classification (GTDB taxonomy): domain Bacteria; phylum Planctomycetota; class Planctomycetia; order Pirellulales; family Thermoguttaceae; genus WRKP01. The sequence continues at coordinate 989 of JAIROD010000069.1, forward strand.
GAGCTCAGGCACTGTTGCAGGAACTGGCGCACCGGACGGATTTTAAGGAAATTGCCCCGCCTCAATTCCTGATACCAAACGGAATTGCGCACAGTGTTGTTTCGAAAAAGCAGCGAACCTACCTTCGGGACGTGCAAATAAATCCTGCAACACTTAACGGTTATGCGGAAGATCGGGTAACAATTGAGGAAGGATTTGGAGTTTCGTTTGTACCGCTTTCTTTTCTGGGGGGGGGGGACATTGCGGCAACAATCAAATTGGATATTGTCCAGATTGAGAAGATGATTCCGTCAATGATTGACGCGCCAACAGCAACCAATCCACGTCAACGAATTCAGATTGAATCGCCGCAGGTTGCCTGTTTTAAGCTGGATGAAATGATTTGTTGGCCCAAAAATAAGATTTTACTCTTAGATTTAGGAACTATTCCGCTTCCAAACCGTTCGGAACAGACAGAACCGCAAAACTTTTTTTCCGGTTTGGCAAGAAATATCGCATCATCAAGCCGGGCTAATGTTTTGCTGTTTATTGAATGTGTTACCGGTAACAATGTTGTGATACCGACTTTACAAGTTCAGTCCCAATCACCATCGAATACAACATCACCGCCCAATGGTCAGCAACCGGTTCAAACTACCTTACCGAATCGGTTTGGAACAGCAATTGGTTCTAATTCTTCCTACTGGCAGGGAATTCGTTGAGGGGCATTGCGTAATGTATGAATTGATGTAAACTACTGACTCGGTAAATTTATAACCGGAAAATCAAAATACGGGGCGTGGCGCAGCCTGGCTAGCGCGCCTGCTTTGGGAGCAGGAAGTCGCAGGTTCAAATCCTGTCGCCCCGATTATACGAACCCCCTTGTAAATTAAAGGTTTACAAGGGTTTTTTGTTGTCCGATCCATTCACCGTTTTGCCCAACGACAAATTCGTTTCCAAAAGAACAATACATTCGGCGGCAATCGCTTCTTCACGACCGATCATGCCGACTTTTTCACCGGTTTTGGCTTTAACACCAACCTGATTCGGAGCAATTTCAAGAATTTGAGCAATTTTATTTTTAATTGATTCTTTGTATGGTGAAATTTTCGGTTGTTCGGCAAAAATAATCGTATCAAGATTAATTATCCGCCAGCCTTGTAACCGAACAGTGTTCCAAACAACTCGAAGCATTTCCGCTGAATCACGGTTGCGGTTGACGAAATCGGTATCGGGAAAAAATTCACCAATATCACCAAGTCCGGCAGCTCCCAATAACGCATCAATAATTGCGTGAAGTAATACATCCGCATCGCTGTGACCAAGTAAACGCCGTGAATGTTCTATACGAACACCGCCAAGAAGAATTGATGAACCTTCCGCTAACCGATGCGTGTCATGCCCCAATCCAATTCTGAACATTATGATCAATACCCTCCCGATTTTAAAATCTTATTTTTATTTCAAAATACATATTCACTAAAATTGCATAACTGTTTATTTTGTTTAACATCATTAACAAAATTTGCATCTGCCAAATCAGATTCCTGAGCAATAATCTATACTCCAAAAAATAACAAAAAATATCGGAAATAGTTTCATTTTATTATGTGAATTGTTACAAAAAACGATTGTTCCTGACTGAGTTTTCAATGACGCAATACGTATGCGTTTATTTTTAACATATCTCGTTCATAGTTTACTCTTTTTTCATGTTGCGTCAAGATACTGTTTTTTTG
>JAIROD010000089.1 GCA_031257725.1 Planctomycetaceae bacterium
CGATATGTTGGTAAAAATTGGAATCAATGCCAAATATAAATTTCACCAACATTGCGTCCCTACGGGACGCGGATCATTTTGTTATACTGTTTTCTACCAAGATGTCGTCCCTAACGGGACGAAAATTGGTATTATTCTCCCATCACTGATGCCCCCCAAATTCTGAAAAAATCAGCAACTTTCCACTCTCCACTATTATCGGTACACTCTTGTACTTTCTTCTTTGGTGATGGGTGAGCTGAGGTCGTCGGAAACGACTTGGACGGTGATTCGATGGTCTCCGTCCGAAAGACATTTGGCGGCGATTTTATAAACTTTTTCACCTTTGGCTTCCAGTTGGGTGAGCGAATCGAAGGCGATAATATTACCGCTGGTTTGATGCCGCACCGGACCGTCAGCCCGTGCGTAAGTAATTCCTTCGGAAAGATTCGCCCGAACTTTAACATTACCGGCGGCTTTGGTCCCTTTATTGGTAACGCGAATTTCGTACACCGTTTCCTTGCCGACTTCAACCAGATTCGATTCGCCAACCACTTCAAACGAAATAGCCGGTAAACCGTCAATCACAATTGATTTTGTTTCTTCGGCTTTCAGGTTATGCTGACCGACTCCTTTGAAACGAATTGAATGATCACCGGTTTGCGAAGGCAACAACACCAGTTCAATTTCACCGGCTTCCTGCGCCGGAAGTTCTTCAAGCGCCCAATGTACGGAATGAGTTTGCGGTTCGTAAACACCGCTCTGGTTGGTACTGACAAATTTGACCGAAACCGGAAGCGTCGCAATCAAATCAACATTTTGCGCCGGTGCGGTGCCTTGATTGGCTACAATTAACCGATAGACGGATTTTCGTTCTAAAAACTGCTGATTGGCTCCGTCAATACCGAGTTTCAGAATCGGCGCTAAGGCACGAATGGTTGTTTTTTCTTCGACCATCAGATTGCCGTTTCCCTTGACAATCAAACGATTAACCAAATTACCGGGACCGGTACAGGTAAGCGGTAAGGTCAATTTTTTGGCTTCTTTGGGTTTCAGGATATCGACATTTTTGTTGACCAGCACTTTGCCGTCTTTGTGGTACAAACCGTCCGGAACATATTCTTCAAGAACAATACCGGTGGCGGTGGCGGAACCGGGATTGGAAATGGTAATTTCAATATTGGCAATCTGACCGAGTTGAATTTCAGGAGGAGTTTTAACGTCCACTTTGAGCATCGGACGCGTTACTGAGATTCGGGCAGACGCTTCCGCACTGTAATTGATTACCGCAACACTGCCTATTTCCCCTTCCCGAAACGGAAGAATTCGCATTTCCAATATCATTTGCTCATTAGCGTCCAGATTACCAAGCGACCAGAAAAGTTCACCGGTTTCCGCACGTGTTGCTTCGGGCGTGGTGGAAAGGAGGCGGGTTCCCTGAGGAACACGATCTTTAACAATAATATTTTTCGCCGTAGAACGTCCGACATTACGCAAAACAATTTTAACTGTTGCCGGTTCATTGATTTTAATTTCCGGCGGAAACGTTTTTTCGAGTGTAACATGCGGTGTTTGTGAACCTTCAAGAATGGACGCTCCCGGAATTCCCGTACCCTCCGATTCTTCCTGACGATTTTGCGGAGTGCGATCTTGCAGAGTACGATCTTGCAGAGTGCGATTTTGATCTTGCGAAGAGCGTGTCAAGGTGGTTCTTGCCGGAGATGATGTTGAACGATTAAAATCCTGATTGGTTGAGAAATTGTTCGACTGATTTACCGACGGATTGGATAAGGTCAATGTTTGCGGTGATGTAATCGGAGCGGATGAAGTATCGTTTATCGGCGGAACGGCAACCGACGGATTTTCCGCCGCAAAAGGATCGGCATTGCTCAACGGGTTGGCGTTTCCCGCCAACGGAACATTCGGCAATTCACGCGGTTCCTGAAGAGTTTCCGCTATTTGATATTGAAAATCCTGCTCGGTTGCCGAAGTATTGGGAAGACGTTGCGGTTCCAACGGGGCTGGCGGTGCGGGTTGAGTAAAAGGTGAAGCGTTACCAAATCCCGATCCCGCCGATTCAGAAACATTTTGTTGTGACAACGTTTGTTGTGATGAAAGCGATTGCGGTATTTCACCAAAACCCGACGTGTTGACGGAAGGCAAACCGGAAGAGGGTGCGGAAAAACCGGAATTGGAATCCGATTGCATTGCGGTTTGCGCAATCGGTTGTGAAACCGGCAACGGGGTTGGTTGAATTTTTGTCGGCGGAGCCGGAAGCGGTTGCGCAACAAGCGGTTTAGGCGGCAATTCATTTCTATTTCGCGGTTCTTCCTCTTCTGTCCGAAGCGGATTAGCGGCGGGAACTTCGCGCCGGGTCAATTTACCAAGCGGGAGTTGACCGCGAATCAGATAATCCGGTTCATTCGCAGAACGAGGCATTTCTGCTGCGAGAGCAATCTGCGATTCACCCGGAGTGAAAAAATGATGGGTTTCTCCTTCGAAAAATACCCAAGTGGCGCTTCCAACAATAATACAGAGAAGGACACTTCCAATGCCGAATGTCGATAATTTCATGGCTTATACGAAGATGAATCATCCTGATACCGAACAAGTTGAACATTTTTTTGGTTCAAAATATTCGTGTTGTCTTCCTGACAAAATCTTCCCGATGCCCAAAGATTGACGGATAAACAACGGTTTATCTTAGACATCTGAAAATACGTTGATGGGAAGTCTAGCAAAAAACCGGAAATCGGAAAAGACCAATTTTGAAAAAAATATTCCAACGTTCACGGCGTGGGGTTGCCCCGCGTTTTAGTTAACGACGGGGGTTACCTCGTGTTTGTTCGTTAACGACAGGGTTTACCCCGTGTTTGTCCGTTAACGACGGGGTTTACCCCGTGTTTGTGGATTAAGTCTATGCCGTTTGCGCTCGAACAACGCGGGGCAAGCCCACGCCGTTAACGTTTGGTAAATTCTGAATAGATGAGAGATTTCCATTTGTTATAAAAAAATCGAATGATTAGAGGTTGGCGGTTTTTTTCCACTCAACAGTGATGGAAGTTGAAATTCCGCCGCGCGGAGTGAAG
>JAIROD010000147.1 GCA_031257725.1 Planctomycetaceae bacterium
GTTGGTTTTTTATTATGTTCATGCTACTAAGGTTGTTTTAAATAATGGTTAAGAAAATAAGGTGGAAATAAGGTTTGTATAAACTTGCTTTGCAAATTCCACTGAAATATTACAAAAAATCAGAATCCGAAATCGTCGAGTTTAATTTCTTGTTGTTTTTCATTGGGATCATAGGCGGGTTTTGCGTTACGGTGTTTTTCGAGTCCGTCGATATAAATGGCACGAAACGGTCGAACCGGACAAACGTGTTCACAGGCTCCGCAACCAACACAAAGTTCCGTATCCACTTCAGGAATGGTCAATGATTTTGACGGATCACCGTAGGGAATCATGTGAACGGCTCCGGTCGGGCAGTGTTCCGCGCAGGCTCCACAACTGGAACCCTGCGTCTCCACCACACAATTTTCCTTCACAAAAATAACTTGTCCAATTTGTAACAGATGTTTTTCTTCAACACGCTCAATCTTCGTCAACGCCCGTGACGGACATACTTCCGTACAAATCGTACAATCGTAATTACAAAATCCGCGTTCAAATTGAACAACCGGTTGCAAAAATCCGGCAAGTCCCAATTCAAAAGTTGAAGGCGTTAGAATTTGAGCCGGACATTGGCTCACACAAAGATGGCACGCCGTACATTTTTTACGAAACCGTTTTTGTTCCTCAGCACCCGGAGGAAGAATAGGCATCGTCTTTTTGTAACTCAAACGGCTGACCCCTGTCGGCAATGAAGGATCCGGTAACGAAGAAGAACGCGACGCAACAACCGAACCAGATACCGGCGGCAAAAGAAACGAAAATATCGACCATTGTAAAAATTGTCGTCGGAGAGTTTTTGTTCGCGGAATTCCGGTTTGCGAAGTTCCTGTTTGAACGGAAACCGCAACCGGCGCAAACGCGGCATGAGGTTTACGTAACGGTTCAGGTTCGGGCAGTGACGGTTCCGGCGACGACGGTTCCGGCGATGACGGTTCCGGCTTTTCCGGTGTTATAAAAAAACGCGGCAGCAATGGGGAATAAACAAGGGAATGGCGTTTACAAGTCGAAAGGCAATTGAAACAGGCAACACAACGTGAAGAATCAATCGTTTTATTTTTACTGTCAATACATTCACCCTTACAGGAGCGTTCACAAAGACCGCAGGAAATACAACCGGCTTTAAGACGAATTTTATAACAAGAAAATCTCGAAATCAGTCCGAGTATCGTGCCAACCGGACAAACCGTATTACAGTAACGTCTGCCGAACAGAACAGACAAAATACCGGTGAGTAACAGGATGGATAACGCAAGTAAAAAAGCGGGAAGATTGTTGTAATTCGAAACATAGTAGAGCCAATCCGGTATAATCCATGCAAAAAGATTATTGCCCATAAGATAAACCGGACGGAAAATCCACACCATCACACGACCAAAATGACTGTACGGATCAAGAACCGACACGATGACCGGACAAAAAGTAAGACCAATCACAAAAACCGCCAATAATCCGTAACGTGTCTTTTTCATCTCGGAACGGAATTTAAATTTGAACCGCTTACCGCGCAACAGTTTCGCCAGACGTGAAAACATATCCTGTAAAATACCAAACGGGCATATAACAGAACAATAAATACGTCCGAACAAAAGCGTCAAGATCACCCAGAATAAAAGGATTCCCGTACCGGTTTGAAACAGAGTGTTAAAAATTTTAACAAAATCAAAAGTTTTAAAATCTGTTCCGAAATCACAGATCAATATTGCCGGTGTAATCTGAAAGTGGGCAATCCAATGCAATATTCTTGGAACAGTTTTCGTAAAATCAAGAAAAAGCGCCGAAATCGCCGCAAAAAAAATCACCGCAATGACTACTCGTAACAATTTGAAAAAAAACATGAACGTAAGGTTGGGTTAATAAACAAAACTGAAAATCAAACCGTTCCGTCAATTTCTGCGAAAATCCATTTTCCGGAAAAATGATTTATTCTCCGTAAAAAATTTGGGGTTGAAAACCTTCGGGAACATCAATTTTAAAAGTATGCCCGCTTGGGGTGATCGCGTACAACCCGTTCTTAATCACCTCTTGCTTGAATTGATCACTAAAAATTGTTCCGGCAATCGCACCAATAACCCTTTTCTCGTTAGACCGGCGATTTTTGAAATAACGTTGCACAATTTTTAACCGCTCAATATGTTCCCGAATATCTTTTACTTCGGGAGTCATTTTCACCTCCACACAAAGAATATAATCGTCGTTCTCAAGCATAACATCTATTTCTGCAAGAATTTTTTTATTCTCACCATGAATTTTATAGTTACGGATTACATCGGAGAAGTGATAGTTGATCTCGTTAAATTGTTTAAGCATTCCAGGAGCTACTAAATATTCCACCATACTACCAAACCGATTACCTAACTTGCCAATTTGTTTGCCTGCCCGTTTGACTTGCTCAATTGCCAACTTGAGTTGTTCATCCGTCTGCTTGCGTCGCTCATCCGCCTCTTTGGACATCTCTTTGAACCGTTCATCTATCTCTTTGGAGCGTTCAGCTGATTGTTTAATAAACTGTTTGAGCAACTCCTGCGCCTCCTTGAGCGTCTGCTTAATTTGCTCATCAGTCTGTTTAAGCTGCTCAGTCGTCTGTTTGAGTTGCTCATCTGTTTGTTTTTGATTTTGTCGGAGAACTTCGAACTCTTTAGCCGATCGCTTCGCCAATCGTTTGTTTTTTCTTCGCCATTGTTTGGCATTTTTTTCGATTACAAGCAAAACTTTTTCAAAAGTCCCATCAGTTGTGTTTGAAATATTATTATTATTATTAGTTGACATTGTTATTTCCTTTCGGTTGTAAGTTTTATACTCATGGGTATCTCTCATCATTCAATTTTTTATTTTCCGCCTATTAATTAATAAATTAATAGTTAACGACGGGGTTTACCCCGTGTTTTAGGGTTAAGTCGAACAACGCGGGGCAAGCCCACGCCGTTAACTTTCGGTAAATTCCAAATGATGAGAGATTCACAGTTAATAGTTAACGGCGTGGGGTATCCCATGTTTTGTGGTTAAGTCGAACAATGCGGGGCAAGCCCACGCCGTTACCTTTCGGTAAATTCCGAATGATGAGAGATTCCTAAAAACGATGGCGGTTTATTTTTTATTACCGATTGTTTGACCGGCGATGACTTCATATTGATTGTCAAGTTTCAGCAATTTACTCACGGCGTTTTTGTCGATACTCGTGCGCACCGCACACGCCAGTCCTTTTGATGCGCAAACAAGATAAACATCTTGTGCGGCGCAACCGCAAGAGATATAGGCACCGGTTCCGGTCTCTTTTGACTTGTCCACAACATACAACAAGTTGACCGGTGCAACATAAACATAATCCTGTTTACCGGCAACAGTCCGGTGATCGCCTTTTACTTTTTCGATCAGTTTGTTGTTTTTGGCATCATATAGATAAACGCCTTCTTTAAGCACAACATACACGGAAAGTTCCTGCATATTCAGGGGACTGGGAACAACACGGCGGTCTTCACGATTAAAACCGTAAGCCGCCCAAAGTAAATCGGAAAGTGTTTGCCAATCAATGGGCGTGCCGGCAGGGTCTTTGATTGACTGCCGTTCATTGATTGCGTCCAAAAGTGGTTTACCGCCGGAACGTTGCGGCGATGGAAGCGTAATGTCTTGGGCCATCATCGTTAAAGATAAACTGAAAAAAAGGGTAAGTGTTAAAAGTGTTCGCATTGGTTTACGGGGTGTTAAGGGTGAATCGAAAAACCGGCAAGAAAAACATTCTTTCCGGCTTTTCCACCGGATTTTCCGGTGGTGTTATACTCATTGCACTGTAATATATCAGTGAAATATTTTTTTTTAACTATTCAGTCGTTTCCTCCGAATGACCACCCCTAGCCCCTCCGAAGGAGGGGAATGATTCCCCTCCTTCGGAGGGGCAGGGGTGGTAAAAAATAAACGTAACTATTCAGTCGCCCTGATTTTTTTGGTCTTGCTTTTTTTTTATGAGATTGTTATTGTCCCGTTATGAATCGATCAGATTTTGGTGACATTTCGGATTCTGAGTTGATCGAGCGA
>JAIROD010000492.1 GCA_031257725.1 Planctomycetaceae bacterium
CCTCCGAATGACCACCCCTTGCCCCTCCGAAGGAGGGGAATAATTCCCCTCCTTCGGAGGGGCTAGGGGTGGTAAAAAATAAACTTCAATCTCCGAAAAAAATTCCACTGATATATTACAATTATTAGAGATGCCCCGTTATTTTCATTTTTCACGTAAATTTTCCAAAAAATAAAAAATTTTTTGAAAAAATTTTCTCTCTGTAAGTATTTCGATAGGTTTTCTACGTTTTTGAACGAAAAATCAGAATTGGTCTTGATGATTATTTTGTTACGGCGAGACCGGATTTATTCTAACTGTAATAATTTTCAATTGTTCGGAAATGATAAAACTTCGGATGTCTTGATACCGAACCGAAATTTTTGCGACAAAAATCGTATGAGCCGTGAAATATAACGGCTATCATATTTCACGGTTATCGTTTTTTTTCAAAAATTTACGTTTCATGGTCTTGCGTAATCAAAAAGGTTTTATAGAATATCACCCTGTTGAATAAAACAAATTACGAAAAACAAATTATTGTAAAAAGTTTTTCGTTGTTGTATCAAAACCATTTTTCATTTTGGAGAACAAAATTATGTCCGAACCAAACAGTCCTCAAACCGTGTTAAGTCCTCAGTCCGCGTATCAACTTGCTAATGTTACCAAAACCGATGCTCAGTTCGGGTCGTTAACCCCGCGATGGTTACCGCGTTTTCTTGATTGGAAAGCCCTTGAAACCGGTATTTTCCGATTAAACAAAGTGCGGGAAGGTGAAACGCCGTTGGATGCTCTTTGTCGCGGAACCGCCGAAGAAGGACAAGTCCCCGAAGGATTCGTCGATTATGAAGCCGCCCCGCGTGAATATCGCCTCAACTCCATCTCCACCGTCATCAATATCGATACACGTATTGCCGACCTCTACAGCAGTCCCTACGATCAAGTTAGCGAACAAATTCGTCTGGCAGTCGAAAGTCTCAAGGAACGTCAGGAAAGTCAACTCGTTAACAGTGACGATTATGGGCTTCTCAAAAATGTTGCGGATTCACAGAAAATCAAATCAATTTCCGGTTCGCCCACTCCGGATGATTTCGATGAATTGATTTCAAAAGTCTGGAAAGAACCCTCATTTTTTCTTGCGCATCCCCGTGCGGTTGCAGCGTTTGGGCGTGAATGTACACGACGCGGTGTGCCGCCGGCGACGGTTTCATTTTATGGAACACCGTTCCTCACTTGGCGCGGAATTCCGATTGTCCCGACAGACAAACTCTTTGTGGACGGTCACAAAAATCCGCAAAGTAAAGCCGGTAAAACAAATGTCCTACTCGTGCGAACCGGTGAAAAGAAACGCGGCGTTCTCGGTCTGCATCAGGCAAACCTGCCCGGCGGAACGGCACGCGGTTTGGCGGTACGATTTATGGGCGTGGACAAACAAGGAATCGCATCGTATTTTCTCTCCGTCTATTGCTCACTCGCCATTCTCGCCGACGACGCTGTCGCCGTACTGGAAAATGTCGATGTCGGGAATTACTATACGTACAAAAATTCCGAAAAATAAAGAAACGGGGTTGAGGATTTTTGTGGTTTGTGTTAGGGACAATAGGGAATCTCTCATCATTCAGAATTTACTGAACGTTAATGACTGACTTAACCCCAAAACACGGGGTAAACCCCGTCGTTAACGAACAACACGGGGTAACCCCCGTCGTTAACGAACAACATGGGGTAAACCCCGTCGTTAACGAACAACACGGGATGAACCCCGTCGTTAATGAAAAAAATTGAATTATGAGAGAATGCCCAATAAGGACTAAGAAACCCAATAAATCATAAACCACAAATTACAAAATTCCGAGTTACTGTCTATTTTAATTTTTATTAGTCCTGCAAGGACTATTAAGTAAAATACTTTATTAACCGTATGCTTTAGCATACGGATAGGGCAAACACACCACAAAAGTCCCGCAGGGACGCAATCTTGGTGAAATTGATATTTGGCATTGATTCCAATTTTTACCAACATATTGTCCCTAACGGGACGAACATTTGTAATCGACCTCGTTTGCTACCAATATGTTGTCCCTAGCGGGACAGAAATACCAATACGCATCGTAATCAAATGATCCCCCAAAATAGGAAATAATTACAAAATTTTTATAAGGGGATTGCTTATTGGCATCTATTAATTAAAATACTTAACCAGTGTGACCATCGTTGAAAATCGCGGGTGTTTTCTTGTTTCCCATTACTCTTTACCTTTATTACAATCATGAATTACAAAAACTTTGTTTTTTGATTGTAGTTACTAATAACTTAACCAATAACTTAGGAGAATAATGATGCGAAAATTAATTGTTTCATTGATTGCGGTTATTTTTCTTTCACTACCGGTATTGCCGATTTTGTACGCTCAAAACGACAAAACTCAGAACGATAAAATAACAGCACGGAATCGGGAAATTGAAAAACGTGCCGAAGAAATTGTTGCGTTTTTACCCAAACAGCCGTTTTGTGTCGGTAAACCAATTACTGATCGCACCGCATGGGAAATGTCGCCTGCGGGCAATTGTGTGCGGAGCGTGACGCTCCCCCCACTGGATCGTACCGCATGGGAAATGTTGCCTGCGGGCAATATCATTAAAGACGCTGAAAATATGTTCAAAACACCCATTCAAGAATTGCCCGAATCACTTTACAAAGAATTTTATCAGAACGGTAATCGTACAAATTATCAGAATGCCCGTAACCGAAAATATCGGCGGATTTCAGTTTTTGTGCTTGCAGAATGTATCGAAAATAAAGGACGATTTATTATTCCGTTGGAAGAAACAATTCGTTCTATAGTTGCCGATCCGAGTTGGGTGCTTCCGGCTCATGACTCAAACGCTGAAATTTATGATGGTAAAACGATTTATATTGATCTTGCTTCGGCGGACACCAGTGTTGAACTTGGTCTCGCCGACTCATGGCTTGGTGATAAATTGTCACCGGAAATCCGAAATTTAATTCGTAACAATGTTGAACGTCGAACCTTTCAACCGTATGAGCAATCAGTTAAATCAGGAAATAACGGACGAAATTGGTGGATTACCGGAACAAATAATTGGAATAGCGTTTGCCATGCTGATGTTGTCGGCGCGGCACTGACCTTGATTGATGATCCGGTTCGGCGGGCATGGTATATTGCCGCCGCCGAAAAATTTATGGAACCGTTTTTCAATGGTTTTACGCCGGATGGTTATTGTAGCGAAGGAATGGGGTATTGGAATTACGGTTTTGGTCATTTTGTAGAACTCGCCGAAATCGTTTATCAGACAACAAACGGCAAGGTCGATTTTTTAACAATGCCGAAAGTACGAAATTGTGCGCTTTTCGGATTTCGGATGGAGGTTGCGTCTGGACTTTTCGCCGCGTTTGCAGATTGTTCTGTCACCGCAAAACCTAGTCCGCCGCTCGTAAAATATCTGAGCCGGCGGTTTCAATTCGGTTTTAGCGATTACGAAAAATATCAGAACCAATTAGCCAATCTCAAAGCAACCGGAGTGTACTGTTTTTCTAATTCTGCAACCAAAACTCCCGAAGTGTCGGCAACAACAACGCCGCTTTCCGAACTCCGAACCGATTTTCCCGATGCCGGCGTGATGATTTTTCGTCCGAAAACCGGAGAAACGAAACAACTTGCGGTTGTTTGCAAAGGCGGACACAACGCCGAACATCATAATCATAACGATATTGGTTCGTTCACGGTGATGTACGCCGGAACAATGCCGGTTCTTGATCCGGGCGGAGAAGTTTATACACGGCGAACATTCAGCGGTAAACGTTACGACAGTAAACTCTTAAATTCGTTTGGACATCCGGTTCCGGTTATCAATGGTCAACTGCAAAAAACCGGACGTAACGCCGAAGGTAAAATAATCGCGAAAAAGTTTTCGGACCAAAAAGATTCTTGTACGATTAACTATGCTTCGGCTTATGGTCTCAAAGAAATCAAAAAGTTGGAACGGATATTTGAATTGACCAGAGCGGAACAAGGTAAATCTAATTCGTTGACTGTAACTGACGAGATTAAACTTGAACCCGCCGGAACATTGGAAACCGCGCTCTTGACTTATGAATCATGGCAGGAACAAAATGTCGCCAATAACAAAAACAAAATTGATTTACTCATCGGCGCAAAGGATAAAACGATTCGTGTTGTTGTTACCGCAACCGATGAGGAAAAACTGTTGCCGATAAAATTGGAAGCAGTTGAGATTGACGAAGATGCAACGTCAAGAAAAAAACCAACCCGATTAACTTTCAAAATCGAAAAACCAATTACCAACGCCAAAATCGTAATGAAAATAACTCCACAATAAATGAAACGAAATATTTTTTGTTATCATTTTCGTATAATTTTGTGTCGTTCGTGTTTAAAATAGACAGAGATATTTTTTTTTCAATGAATTTAATCGATTTTGTATAACTTAAAATAAATTTATGTTCCTTTTTTCTCCATGTCAGGTTGGTGCGGAAACCGCGTTTAAAACGGAAATTCGCCGGTTGTTTCCTAATTTCCGTTTGTCTTATTCACGTCCGGGATTTTTGACGTTCAAAGTTGACAATTCAACACCCACCGACGACAACCAAATATTGGAGATTGTTTCTGATTTTGTGAATCGTTCGGTTTTTGCAAGAACAGCAGCCGTATCGCTTGGAAAAATCAATCAGGAAACAACTGATATTGATACTGATACAAAAACAATAGAAGTTGAAAAAACGGAGGCGTTCCGATCTCTTGCCGATAAAATATGGGCAATCGCGGAACAGAACCGAATTTTTGTTAACCGAATTCATATTTTCCGCCGTGATGTATTGCCGCCCGGTGAAAATGGATTTGAACCAAGTTTAACGCCGGAACTTCAAATGTTACATCATATCCTGATTGAACATTCCCCCAAACCGAAATTTCTTGGCGTTCATCACGACAACCCCAACTATCCGGCACAACCCGGCGAGAAGATACTTAATGTTGCGGAAACAGATTCGGGTTATTATTTTGTCGGTGTTCACACAATTCCGAAAGGTTTACCGATTCAGTTATGTTATCCGGGCGGGGTGTTACCGATCACCATTCCGGACAATGCGGTTTCACGAGCATGGTTGAAATTTGAAGAAGGACTTCAATGGTCCGGTTTCCCGATTGCAAAAGGTGATTGTTGTTTAGATGTCGGCGCATCGCCCGGCGGCGGTTCACAGGTATTATTGTCACGCGGCGCAAAAGTTTTAGGTGTTGATCCGGCGGAAATGGATCCGGCTGTTTTGAATCATTCCGGTTTTACACATATTCGCAACAAAATCAGTCAAACAAAACGCTCCCTGTTTCAGAATGTCCGTTGGATTATTGCCGATATTAATGTTGCACCGAACTACACGCTGGAAGTAATGGAGGAACTGGCAACCCGAAAAGAAATTCCGCTTTGCGGAATGTTGTTTACATTAAAATTGTTTCAATGGTCGTTAGCCGAACATTTACCCGCCTACATTGATCGGTTACAGTATTGGGGATTTGATGATGTTCGTGTCAAGCAATTGGTTTTCAATCGTCAGGAAGTTACGGTTGCCGTTCAACGTAGGAATGTATGATTGGCTGAAAGGACTATCTATCTTTATTGTCGCGCTTATCCCAATTGTCCTTTTTTTCCTACATTGAAAATTTTAGAAACATTAAGAATATCGGGGATAATTGGGACAATAATTTTTAATTTTTAATCTTTACGGTCATCGGTGAAACGGATTTGTTCCTTGTCGAAACCGAATGACCGGATTTCGAAACCGGCTTTTTGGGGTATCGGAATAGTCATCAGTGCGGCGATTCCCGAATATTTTTTACAATATTCTTCTGTTTGCTCCGCACCGAGTATAAAAAACGCTGTTGAAAGAAGTTCCGCCTGAGTTGCGGTCGGAGCAATAACAGTAACGGAAATGACTCCCTCCGCCGGCAGTCCGGTGCGCGGATCAATCAAGTGGGAATAGCGCCGCCCGTTGTAACGGAAAAATTGTTTTTGTGAACCGGAAGTTGCAACCGCTTCGTTATTCAATATCAGTTCCGCCAACCGTTTGCCCGGACGCATGGGATGAGCCACTCCGATTTTCCAACCGGAACCAACTGCCAGCACACTGCTTAAACCGCCCTGAAACAAAAAACGATCCACCTGTTGTTCCCAAAGTTTCCGCGCGGCAATATCCAACGCAAATCCTTTACCGACACAACCGAAATTCAATTCGACACCCTTTTTTTTGAACCGAATTGTTCTTGTTTCAGAATTGAGTTCGAGCAATCGGTAATCCGTATTCGCCAACGCTGTTTCAAGTGCTGAAGCGGTCGGGATTTGTCCTTTGCGTTTGGAAAATCCCCATGCTTTCCAGAGCGGACTACTGGTAATATCGACTGCTCCGCCTGTTTTTTCGGCAAATTCCACACAAAGTGTAATCAGATTAAACAACTCTTCATCAAGCCGAACCGGAATTTCATGAGCGGTTAGATTAATGTACTGAACACGGCTATCAAAACGGAATACGGATAAAACCTGTTCAAGACGTTCCACTTCGTCGAGTGCGTCAAGAGCGGCTTGGGTTCCTTGCGGAAAATCCAAACGTGAAAACGCCGCTTCAAATTCGTCGTTCATCACCTTGCGGCTCACCGTTAATAACGCCAATTCTTCGGGTGTGCGCCAAGTCATAAAATATAATATTACAGTTATTTTTCAAAATACAGCGTTAATTCTTCAACAATTTCCGGACAACGATCCGCAACATTATTGGTTTCCCAACGGTCATCCGGTTTAACGTACAGTTCAATATATCCGTCCGACATATATCCTTCCGGCACCTTGCGGAAAAACCAATCCGGTGTTACAAGAACAGAATCTTTTCTGCCCGTAAGACGTAATCGTTCATGAATTATTTCTGTTTTTTCCTGCACCAGATCGAAAAACGGTGATTTGTTGTCCGAGATATTATTTACATTATTTACATTATTTACATTATTTAAAAAACTCGCCAGATCGCTTAATCCGAACAACGCCGGAATACGAACCGACGCTCCAAAACCATCAGGAAAACGTACACAAAGTGGTATCTGAACATTTTCGCTGTACAAATAGTTATCCGCGCCTATCCTTCCGTGTTCTCCCAATGAAAAACCGCGCGTCGAAAACAACAAGAATAACGTTTCATCACCGAGTTCGCCATTTTCAAGCGAATCCAGTAAACCGGCAAGCGCATGATCGAGAACCGCCACACCTCCACTATAACCTTCCATCACCGATTGGATTTTATCCGGGTCTATTGTTGTAACATTCCGGTTTGGTTGTTTCGGAGCGAGTTTCCCATACGGCGGTTTGAAGTACGGAATTTCAACACCGGAATAAGGAACCGGATCTTCGTCGCCGCGATGCGATTCCCGATACGAAATCGGAAAATCCCACCGTCCGCGAAATCCTTGTAAATGTGTCCAAAGAAAACATGGTTTTGAAGAGTGTTTTTGTTCCCGAAATAAATCCAATGCCGCTGCGAATGCGGTGAAAAATTGTGTTTCCTCCAAAGACGAAACCGGTTCCTGACTCTCAAACGGTTTCAAACGATACCGTTTATCAAAATTGTTGGCTTTGGCGTGAAAAAAAATATCGTTATCGTCCGTTAATAACACTGTCCGCTCTTTTTGTTGCCGGAATCGCCAAAGAGAATCGAAAAGCAATGACAAATCAAGCGTTTCCACATAGCAACGGTCAAACAACACCGATTGACTTGCCAATCGATCCAATGACGGCGTTTGAATCCAGCTATTACCGTAAGCGCCAATCATCCCGCTGTGGAAACCGTCAATCGAAAGACAAAAAATGTTCATAATAAATTATAGTGTTACGGTATCAAGAACAAGAAACCGTTACGTATGGGAGTGTTTGCCGTTTGGGGTGGAAAACAACAATTCGTTCCGCCGGTTTCAAGCAACCAATGCAAGCCAGACCACTTCCCAACCTCCGATAGACGTGTTCGTCTCGGTCTATTTTATCATCGTTTATGCAATGTGAACCGGTTTTTTCCATGCCTTGAAATTGAAAGGGCGTAAACTTGCACGCCGTAATCATTACATTATTCTATTCGCCTTTACTGAGCATTGTTGTTTTATTTATTTTATTTTATTTTTTATTACGCAATATATTGCCCTATCCTATGCTAATACCGGTTGCCTGTTGGGGCGATTTTAGTAAATATATTACTAAAAAAATCGTAATATATCAGTGGAATTTGCGAAAACGTATTTGATTGCTTTAACCAACCTTATTTTTACCTTATTTTCAAACAAAACCATTCACCAAAAAACCTTAGTAGCAAAAATGGTTTCCTAC
>JAIROD010000506.1 GCA_031257725.1 Planctomycetaceae bacterium
GCGTAAATCTGTGGATAAAATAAAACTCGCAGAGTCTCAAAGAATCGTCCACAGATTAACGCAGATTATCACAGATTGTTAACGGCGGGGTTCCCCCCGCGTTTGCCCCGTGGTGATTCCCGCAACATAACCTTATTTCCAACCTGATTTTCTAACAAAACGATTAGAAAATAAGGTTGAAAATAAGGTCGTGGGAACAATTACAATACATTTTCGCCATTTCCACTGGAATATTACGTTTTTTGGGAAATCTCTCATCATTCAGAATTTACCGAACGTTAACGGCGTGGGCTTGCCCCGCGTTGTTCGATTTAACCCTAAAACACGGGGTAAACCCCGTCGTTAACTAATTTATTAAAATAAAAAGTTATATTATTAACTATGAAAATTACAACAGATTTCGAGGACGAACAGCGTTTTGAAAAACAAAAAGTTGAGTTTCTTCAGAACAACGAGGCGGCTGATGACCAGTTACAAGAAAACACGCGCCCATTTACGATTAGTGTTTCGGAACGGGTCAAACGGTTGCCGCCGTATCTTTTTGCGGAATTAAACAAATTAAAGTACGAAAAGCGAAAAACCGGTGCGGATGTGATTGATCTTGGAATGGGCAGTCCGAGCGATCCGCCTCATCATATTGTTACGGACAAATTAATTGAAGTGGTGCGGAATCCGAAACTTCATGCATACAGTCATGCCCGCGGTTTGCCGCAACTACGGAAGGAACTTACCGCACGATATGTCAAATATTATGGTGTTCGGCTTGATCCTGAAACACAAACAATAGTTTGTATTGGTTCCAAAGATGGTTTGTCGCATCTTTGTCTTGCGTTGCTTGGAGCGGGCGATACGGCAATTGTTCCGTCGCCGTATTTTCCGGCACACCTTCACGGGGTGATGTTGGCTTCGGCAAGTTCATTGCTGCTGGATGTTCGGAAACCGGAAAAATTATTGTCCAATATTGCGTCAACTTGCCAACATTTTTTACCTCGACCCAAAGTTTTAATTCTGAATTATCCGCACAATCCCACTGCAACTGTTGTCGAACCGGAATTTTATGTTGAGATTGTCAAGTTGGCGAAACGTTACGGTTTTATGGTGATCAGTGATATTGCTTACGGCGATCTTTGTTTCGACAATTATCGTGCGCCGAGTTTTCTTGCTGCGCCGGGGGCGATTGATGTCGGTGTAGAAACAACAACAATGAGTAAAGGTTACAATATGGCGGGTTGGCGTATTGGTTTTTGTAGCGGTAATGCTGAAATCATCCGGGCGTTGGCAACAATCAAAACCTATTATGATTACGGAGTTTTTTCGGCGTTACAAATTGCCGCGATTGCCGCGATTCGGCATACCGACCACGCAGTCGAAGCCCAAGCAAAAGTGTATCAAAAACGTCGTGATATTCTTTGTGCCGGATTGGAACGAATCGGCTGGAATGTTGTCAAACCTAAAGCGTCAATGTTTGTCTGGCAACAAATACCAACAGAATGGGCAAAAAAAATGAGTTCATTTGATTTTGCGATGAAGTTACTGAAAGATGCCAATGTTGTAGTGAGTCCCGGTTCGGCGTTTGGAGAGGCTGGCGAGGGATTTATGCGGCTTGCTCTGGTCGAAAAAGAAGACCGCCTGCGCCAAGCCGTCCGGCAAATCAATCGTGCGTTACGGTAAAAAGAACTCCCGTGAATTTCTAAAAATTCATTTTTATTACAAAATTTTTTAAGTTTAGTAATTAATTAACGGCGATTTCTAATTTTTTTAAATTTTTTGTTTTTTTAATTTTTTATGTAATGTCCCTCGTTAGCCGGTAATAATTATCTTTTTTAATCTTTGCTTAAATCAATTGGTTGAAATTGGGCGGGAACATTGTCGAGAGAATGGTAAAGTTCGGCAATTTCAAGAAGGCGTTTTTTTTTGCCAATATTTTTGGGATCATTCGGTTCGAATCGCCCCCAAATAATTTCAGTTTCAGAATTTGTTTGGAGTCGGCAAATAATTCGGTGACCGGTTGGTGTTGCTTCGTGTGCCGGAATGATTTTAACCAAACCTAGTTTTTGTGACACGTCTTCCAGTAAACCGGCAAGTTGAGCGGCGGCGTGAACCAATGGGTCGCCCCAAAGCGTACCGGCAACTCCCAACGGTGTCGAACGGATTCCGGTAATTCGCGGATAATTTTCTTTTTCCTCCGGCGCAACACTAATAAAATAATCAGTTGGTAACAAAATTCCGTTTCGATCAACAGGATAAAGACCTTGCGACGGCATTTCCACCAAAGCCATCGGAACGCGATAAACAAGTTGTACTTCGGCTCCTGAAGGATAACGAGTTTGAACCAGACGAACTTCTTCAACCCAAGGAGACGCCGAAAACGCCTGTGAAAGTTTTTGCGGTAATGATGTATCGAAAAGTGTTGCGTTGGTATCCAGACCGGAACTTTGCAAAATTTCTGAAACAAAATTACGGTGAACCCAACGCGGCGGAGCAGTAATTTGAATCCGGTCGGCAGACAATCGGTATTCAGGGCGTTGAACAATTTGTTTTCTAACAAAAAACCATCCCGCCGAAATAAAACCGGCAAAAAGTAACGTAATAAAAATTACGCCGAAAAATAATTTGTGTTGACTGTTAAACTGTTTCATATTCAAACTAAACAAATTGTTATAAAATCCTTGCGTTTTTTGCAACCTTTGCGGTAACACTAAAACGCCTTGCGGTTAAATCCAAAATTCTACGAAAATAATTACCGGATGAGGCGGGCTGGTTTTCTTGGATAGAAAACTGTCTTGAATAAGGTTGAAAGTAACGACAATTTTTTTGAATATTATCGAATCGGTAATCCGTTTCGTTTCTTACAGCACTTTCTAAAAATTGTTTAATTATTGTTATAAATTAAAAATGCCAACTTGATGGCACTACACTGTACCGACACAAGGTGGTACTTGGCTACTATGAACGATTAACGGGTCGGTGAGACCAAGTTCGGCGAAGGCATTTCGGCGAAGAAGGCAGGATTCGCAATGTCCGCACGCT
>JAIROD010000555.1 GCA_031257725.1 Planctomycetaceae bacterium
GTATCTATTCAGTGGTTTGGTTGTATTTCCGAATATTCCCGTCCCGTTAGGGACGACATCTTGGTAGAAAACGGTATAACAAAATGATCCGCGTCCCGTAGGGACACAATATTGGTGAAATTGATGCTTGGTGTTTTTCTACCAATATTTCGTCCCTAACGGGACGAGCGTTTTTAATCGGCATCATTTTCTACCAATATGTTGTCCCTAACGGGACAGAAAAAGGAACATTGACCGCAACTGAATAGTTAATGTACTTTTATCATAGAAGTATGTACTTTTACCGTAGAAGTATGTACTTTTGCCGTAGAAGTATGTACTTTTATCGTAGAAGTACGTACTTTTACCGTAGAAGTATGTACTTTTACCGTAGAATTTATAAATTTTACCGTGAAATTTATTCATTCCGGCATAAAATTTGCTCATTCCGGCGTGGAATTGGTGCATTGGGGAACGGTTGGCAGTTTGGGGCGGTTGCCCGCAAGCAGGGTTGACTCAATAGGTATTAGACCTTTTCTCCAATTTGAGACGACAAAACTTCCATGCGGGAACTTTTACTTTTATTTTTTTACCACCAAAGCGACGAAGCCGCATAAAGATTGTCTATTATGACGGCTTGGGGCGGCTTGTTCGGCTTGTTCCACTTGGCGGTTCAATGTTCACCGTTTGGGGAAAAAGTTGAAGGGGGGCGGGAAAAGGTCTATTGAAAATTTCAGGGATATTAGGGACAATAGGGGGACAATTGGGAGCAATAGATACGAATCTTTTCTTTAAGGCGAAACTCTATATTTTATGCGTTTCTTTATTCCATTTTTTATAGGATATCTTGTTATTGTTTTTCCGGTTGCCGGTCAAGACCTTGATCCTAATGAAGTTCGTTTAGCGATTGAGCAGGGAGTTCAGTTTCTGAAACGGAATCAGAAAACGCATGGCAATTGGGAGGAATACACAACGAGCGGAGAACGTTGTGGAGCAACGGCGTTGGTAATTCTTGCGTTGGTGAGTTGCGGTGTTTCCAAAGAGGATCCGGCAATTCAACGCGGAATGCGTTATCTTCGACTGTTTCCCGGCAAAGAAGCGGGCAGGAATTATTCGATTTCACTTCAAACGATGGCATTTTGTCTTGTCGATCCGGAGCGGGACCGACCGCTTATTCGCAACAATATTGCTCTTCTCGAACGCAACCAGATTCGCAGCAACAATGAACACAGCGGCGGTTGGTACTACACCCCTTGGGAAAGCCGTTCCGGCAGCAGTGATTTATCCAACTCCCAATTTTCGATTCTTGCTCTTTACGAAGCGGAACGGCTCGGTATTTCCGCCAAAACGGACACCTGGTTGCGTGCGCAACGATATTGGGAACATGCACAGAATGCGAACGATGCGTGGGGTTACAATCCTCAAGCGGGCGGCGGATGCAATGATACACGGGGCAGTATGAGTTGCGCCGGAATCGCCAGCCTGATTATCACTTCCGGCATCCTGGATACGGGAACCGCTTCGGTTCGCGGTGATAAGATTTTTTGTTTCCAGCAATCGAATCACCGCGCTGCGGAAAAAATTAAAAAAGGGCTTGGATGGTTGGCAACAAATTTTAGCGTTTCAAAGAATCCTCACTACGGGAATTGGCTTTACTATTATCTTTATGCGTTGGAACGTGTTGGTCGGATGACGAATCAGCGTTTTATCGGTCAACATGATTGGTATCGGGAGGGAGCGGATAAGATTTTGCGTTTGCGTGATCCGATTGACGGAGCGTGGCGAGAGGGAAGCGATCAGATTTCCTCGACTGCTTTTGCTTTACTTTTTCTCTCAAAAGGTCGGCGGCCGGTTTTGATGTCGAAGATTCAGTATGGTGAAACCGATTCGTGGAATCTTCACCCGAATGATGTTCACAAATTGACGATGTTTACGGAATCACATTGGAATATTGATTTGACGTGGCAGATTATCAATCTTCGAGCCGCAACAACGGATCATCTTTTGCAATCGCCGGTTCTGTATTTTTCCGGCGATCAAACGCCGTTGCAGCAAGACGATGCGGAAACGGCGCGCATGGCGGCAAAACTTCGGGATTATATTGATCAGGGAGGTTTTATTATTGCGGAGGCTCAATCCAATGATAAAACATTTGATCGTGGTTTTCGGGAGTTAATGCGGGAGGTTTTTCCTGAACCGGGTTATGAGCTTGCGTTGCTGGAACGTTCACACCCGATTTGGGCGGCGGAAATTCCAATTGAACCGGAACAACTTCGTCCTATTGAAGGAATCAATTTTGGATGCCGGACGAGTGTGATTTACATTCCGCCGTCCAAAGACCCGCAAACCGATCAACCGCGACCCTCGTTATCATGTCTTTGGGAAGTTTCCCGAATTTTTAATCGGGGCGAACCGTATCCTGAAGCGGTTCAGCGGCAGGTTGATGCCGGTCTTGGAATGGGGTTAAACATTTTGGCGTATGCAACGAATCGGGAATTGAAGTTCAAGGATCAGATTTCGGAATCGGTTACCCAAAAAGTTTTGGCGGCTGATTCACGGCGTGGTCGGGTATTTCTAACGTTTCTTGATACCGGTCGAGTGATGAATCCGGCTCCTCACGCTCCGCTCAACCTGTTATTCTGGCTGGAGGCGAATCTTGGATTGCCGATTGTTCCACAAATTGACACGGTAAATCCGGCAAGTGAAAATTTGTATGAAAATCCGATTCTCTTCATGCATGGACGCACTGCGTTTGAATTTTCGGCGGAACAACGTGAACATCTGAAAGAACATCTGAAACGCGGCGGATTTTTGTTTGTGAATGCGATTTGTTCGTCGAAGACATTTTCGGATTCTTTCCATCGTGAAATGCAAACGATGTTCCCGGAGCGGTTTTTTCAGGCGATTCCGTTGGATGATCCGTTATATTCGGACGAATACGGCGGGTTCAAAATTAAAACGCTTGATGTCCGGTTGCCGGAGCAGTCGCCGGGTCGTAAGATTGTGGCTCCGGTTCGGCAGGAAGAACCGAAACTTTACGGTTTGAAATTTGAAGAGGCTGATCGATGGGCGGTTGTTTTTTCGCCGTATGATGTGAGTTGTGCGTTGGAGAGAGCCAATTCTTTAGAATGCCGCGGCTACACCCAAGATTCCGCAATACAATTATCAGTTAATATTTTATTGTATGCTCTGGAACATTGGTAAAATGTAATTATCAAGTGGGCTTCTCCAATAATTCAATTTTTTGGAGTTAAGCCCAACAACGCGGGGCAAGCCCACGCCGTTAACTTTGCGGTAAATTCTGAATGATGAGAGATTCCCAGTTAATAGTTAACGACGGGGTTTACCCCGTGTTTTGGGGTTAAGTCTAACAACGCGGGGCAAGCCCACGCCGTGAACTTGCGATAAATTCTGAATGATGAGAGATTCCCATTGGCAATGATTTGCCGAAAATTCAGAAAGATCAAAAAAATTTCCTTCAAAAAGAAAATCCCTGTTGACAATTTATTCGGTTCCGTGTAAACTGTGAATCTCATTCAATTGCGAGATGTTTTTTTCTTGCCGTGTCGTTTTTCGGCAATGTTTCGCGGTTATTTCAATGAAACCTTATAAAATAAGGAGATTGACAATGAAAAATGTAATGATGTGTTTGGTTGGGATTTGGGCGTTTTTCTTTGAAAAATGCCAAATGTTAAAATGGGCAAGACGGGGGGGGGGGCAGGATATAGAGGAAAGTTAAGAACAGAGGGTGGAAAGAGTTGGTTTTACAACGGTTTTTCCACAAAATTCTTATCCCACTCTTTCCGGTTCGGCTTTACGTTGGTCGAACTTCTTGTGGTCATTGCAATTATCCGCGGCAAACTCTCTGCCTATTTTGATCTCTTTTGCCCATCTCTTGGACAAATTTTCTCCTATCTTGGACAAACGGCAAAATACGACTTCGTTGCGCCAAAAAAGACCCCAAATGCCCCCAAACCGCCGCTAAGGTATTGCACTCTCAAAACGTTCCTGTTGAAAAACGACTTTTCCTAACTCCTTAATTTATATCATGTTAGAACACAAACACCGCCTCATTTCACCCTTTTAAGAATACAAAAAATATGTTACGAAATCAGGAAAACATTAGAGAGATAGAAAAAATCTCCAGAGAGATGAAGTTGAAAAATCGATTTTTGACGACCAAAACTCAATTTTTGACAACCGTTTCACCTGAGAAAAGGATCGTCTCGCCAGAGATGAACCCTATCTCTGGAGAGAAATCACGAAAAAGTCAGGAGAGATGACTTCCTTTTCACCAGAAACAATGTCCATCACTAGTGAGATAAAAAATATCTCTCTCATGTTTTTTTCACTTTTACACCCAAAAACCAGTTTTTCTAACCTTTAACCCTTTTAATGATTCGTCACATGCAAACTTTAATTGTAAATTTAATTCCTTTGGTCAACACGATTTATGACCATTCAAGTATGTTTTTATCCTTCTTTTCAGAGGGAGGATTATTTTGGACAGTCAGCAGCGGTCTAACGGTTGCTTTTATGTTAGGCATGGCGGCGGCGCATAGCAGCGGTATTACCGACGGCGTTCTTGCCGCTGTCCGGCGTTGGCACGGCAGTATCGACGATCAGTTCAGTAACATCGACAACCTTGTAAACGTGGTCACGGAGCATCAAACGGCATGGACAATGCCCGAATATTTGCTCGCGAACCTCACCAACAACCGTGACCAGTTACAAACATTGATCAACAAATGCCGAACCACCTCCG
>JAIROD010000584.1 GCA_031257725.1 Planctomycetaceae bacterium
TTTATTTTCTGCCCATTTGTTAACGACGGGGTTTACCCCGTGTTTTAGGGTTAAGTTGAACAACGCGGGGCAAGCCCACGCCGTTAACTTTCGGTAAATTCCGAATTATGAGAGATTCCCAAGAATTAATTATCAGATAGTTACAAAAACTTTTTGCCAAAGTTTTAAACAACACTTGAATCCTAGTTTATCACAACACGCCCAACAAATGTAAAGTTGTTGGGCGTGTTGTTTTTTAGGTTGTTTTCTCTGTTGGCTGCATCACGGATTGTGTGGTATTCACATTCGTTCGACGGTTTCAATACCGAGAAGTTCCAACCCTTTTTGCAATATTCGAGCGGTTAGGTCACAAAGTAGGAGTCGGCTTGTTTTGAGATGGTCGTCTTCTGCTTTCAACACCGGACACTGTTCAAAAAACACGGAATACTTATTGGCTAATTCAAAAAGATAGGCGGTCAGAAAATTGGGACGATAATCCCTAAGAGCCGCCTCAACAGCTTCGCCGAATTTCAGCAGTTCCAACGCCAACGCACGTTCCGCTGATTCCGTTAGCAAGAGTTTTTCAGTTTTCGTCCGTATTTCCTTGATGTCAATATTTCCTTTAACAAAAATACTTTGAACTCGTGCAAAAGCGTATTGCATATAGGTTGCCGTATTGCCGTTCATGGCGAGCATTTTATCGTAATTAAAAACATAATCACTTTCACGATTTTGCGACAGATCGGCGTACACAATCGCGCCGATACCGATTCGTCGTGCAGTTTCGAGTTGTTCTGATTCGGAGAGACTTGATTTATCGTTGGACTGAACGATTTCCAACGCACGTTTTTCGGCTTCATTGAGTAATCCGTTCAAGCCTACGGTATCACCGCTTCGTGTTTTGAACGGTTTACCGTCTTCTCCTAAGACGGTGCCGAATTTAATGTGCGTTAATTCGACATGTTGGACTCCTGTTAGGCGTACTGTTTTGAAAAGATGTTCAAAATGGAGTGATTGCCGGAAATCGACCACATATAAAATTGCATCCGGTTTAAATGTTTCCAACCGGTAACGTATTGTTGCCAGATCGGTTGTTCCGTACAAAAATGCGCCGTCTTTTTTGCGGATTAACATTGGGACTTCTTCGTCGCCGAAAAAAACTCCAACCGCTCCATCTGTTTCCCGTGCAATTCCACGTTTCAATAAATCCTCAACGACATCGCCAAGCATGTTATGATAAAAACTTTCACCCAGTGTATAATCGAACGAAATATGCAATCGTTGATAAATTCGGTTGATTTCGTCCATTGAGTGGGGCAGTACTTCGTTCCATATTCTGAGATTATCGGCATTTCCGGCGTGCAGTTTTGCGGTTTCCGCCAGTACTGCCGCCGCAATCTCTTCATTAGGTTCATCCGTTTTTTGACGGACAATCCGGTAAACCCGACTAAGTTCTTCGACCGGATTTTTTTGATACAATTTTTGATCCAGAAAATTTCTATAACCGTAAATAATCATTCCGAATTGAGTTCCCCAGTCGCCGAGATGATTATCGGTGATAACGCGATGTCCTTGAAACCGTAACATTCGGGCGATGGCGTTACCGATAACCGTACTGCGGACATGACCGACATGCATTGGTTTGGCGACATTCGGACCGGAATAATCGACAATATATGTTTTCTGTTTCGCCGGTTCAATAATTGCAACACCAAGCCGGTTTTCATCATTGATTGCTTTTCGCAACAGGTCAACTAAAAATTCATTCCGTAACCGGAGATTGATGAATCCCGGTCCGGCGATTTCCGGCGGTTGACATAAATCATTGATTTTTAATCGCGCAACAATTTCTTTGGCAACATAGTGTGGAGGTTTCGACAATTTCTTTGCTAAGGGCATGGCGAGATTAGCCTGAAAATCTCCAAACCTGGCATCTTGTGAAGGTCGAATCAAATCGAGATAGGCTTCAGGATCATCGATAAATCCTGCCAATGCCGAAGCAAAACGGTTTTTGAGTATATTTAAAATCATGGAATTAAAAAGCGGTTTTAGCCGTGTTAGCGGCGATATTCTGATGAATAAATAACCGGCGGTGTCGCGAAGTAACTGTCTATTTTAATTTTTTGTCATATTGGTTAAGCCGAACAATGCGGGGCAAGCCCGCGCCGTTAACGTTCGGTAAATTCTGAATGATGAGAGATTTCCGAAAAAGGTTATTCTGTGATTTTGATTTATGGGTCTCTCTTTTATTCTTTACGGTCTTACATCGAGGAGTTTTTGAAGAGTTTCGGTGTCAACTTCAAAAGCGGTTCCATGTCGTGCGTGAATTGGAAAACACAGTTTGTCTGTTATATTCTTCCAATTTTTCAAGTCTTTTGATTTAACAGCGCCGAAATGTTGTTTGGTGTAACAATCGTAATAGACAAACCATTCCTTGTTAATGTTCAAGACGGTGGGACCTTCGACCCAATTTGTGTGCGAAATCACCCCTTGCACTTCAAACGGTCCCAACACCGAAGAACCAATCGCCAATAAAATATTTTTCTTCGCTTCCGGTTTCAATGTCTCATCCTTATAAAACAAAAGATACCGTTCGCCGTCTTTGGCGAGAAAACCGTCAATCACATTGTGATTGGGATTCCAGTACAATTTTGTTTCAGAAAAAGTTTTAAAATCTTTTGTTGTGGTGTAGTACATTCGATGATTGTAATCGGTTTCACTGGAAGCGGCGGTTTCTGTGAATTTTTTTGGAATGGTCGATGACCAGATGATGTAAAAAGTTTGCGAGGGTTGATCGTAAAACAATTCGGGTGCCCACGTATTCCGGGTGGTTGGTTCATGTTCCATTACCGGGATGGAACGAATATCCGTCCATTCAATCAAATCACGCGAAGACGCATAACCAATACTTTTACCAGTCCATGAACCAGTCCAGACTAAATGAAACATTCCGTCTGCGCCGCGAACAATTGACGGATCACGAACAAGTTTGCTAATTTTTTCCGGTGGTATAAAAAATGGTAGTCCTTCTTTGAGCGGTTTCCATGTTCGTCCGTCCGCGCTCCAGGCAAGATGAAGTCCGTCTTCTCCGTTCTGAGTAAAGTACGAAAAAAGCCAACGTTTCGGTGTTGGTTCCAACTCCTGACCGAAACATGGTAACACCCAAGCCGGAAATAGAATAAAAAAACAAAAAATACGAAAAAAAGGAAACATCATATTGGGCGTTAGAAATAGGGTTTAAATTTGTTGACCAAACTCAACTAAAAAACACCGCAATTAAAAATATCGTAATTATTCAGTGGTTTGGTTGTGTTCCTGAATTTTCCGTCCCGCTAGGGACGACATCTTGGTAGAAAACAACGCAATAAAAAATCCGCATCCCGTAGGGATGTAATGTTGGTAAGATTTATTGATTCCTGGTTTTACCAACATATCATTCCTAACGGGACGGAATTTTTTTATCGACATCGTTTTCTACCAATATGTTGTCCCTATACGGGACAGAAAAATAAACATTCATCGCTACTGAATAGTTACTAGTTTAGAAAATCAGGTCGAAAATGAGGTTTGGTTAAAACGGCAATTGCAAACTCCACTGAATAGATACGAAAATTTTTAGAAATTCATCCGATTGAATATTGGAATGCTTCCAATTGGAATAGGGACTTACTTTGTGTTTTTGAAAATTCCCGAAATAAAATCGGGAATTTCCGAGATGATTTAGGGAAGCCACAAAATGAAATTGGGAACACTCAAACCGAAATCCGGCACGCGCAAAATGAAAATCGGCGTTCACCCGTCGTTAACAACCAAACGAAAACGTTATTGTCTCTTTGGTTTTAATCTTTTTAACACGAAATACACGAACTACACGAAATAACAAGAAGGAATCTCTAATAATTCAGAATTTACCGAACGTTAACGGCGTGGGCTTGCCCCGCGTTGTTCAACTTAACCCTAAAACACGGGGTAAACCCCGTCGTTAACTATTAATTTACTAATTAGTGTCCAGAAAATAAAAAATTGAATGATTAGAGATGCCCAAGAAAAATACAAAAAAAGATTTCTGTTGTCCTTTTCGCATCATTTTTGTGTATTTCGTGAAATTTCGTGTATTTCGTGTTTAAAATAGACAGTTTCACCCACGGCGTTCACCTACGGTCGCCTCGCTCTGGATTATTCACGTGAACAAGAATCACATAAAATACCGAAACAACAAATGTTTCCGTTATGATTTGCTCTTTCCGATCCCCCAACGAAAAGCGGAATCCAACGCTTTACATCATGAAAAGATACGATAGAATAAGCCGAATTATTTATGTTCTCCGCTTTTATTTTTTCAAGGTATTTTTTTGATGAGTAAACCCTCCGTGAATGTTTCGAAACCGGGGCGGACTCCCATGCCGGAACAACCGACTCAAGTTCGTGCCGGGAACTTTTTAGAAGTTCCACTTGGTTATACGCCTGAAATGGCTCAAACAGAATCTTCACGTTGTATTCAATGCAAAAAACCTGCTTGTGTTGAAGGTTGTCCGGTTAGTGTCCAGATTCCGGCGTTTCTCAAACTACTCCGCGAGGGTCATTTTGCTGTTGCCGCACAGAAAATTAAAGAAACAAACGCCTTGCCGGCTGTTTGCGGTCGAGTCTGCCCGCAAGAATCACAATGCGAATCACAATGTATTCTCGGTAAAAAATCCGAACCGGTTGCCATTGGACGTTGTGAACGTTTTGCCGCTGATTATGAACGTGAAAACCATCTCGTCGAAATACCGCCAAAACAACCTCCCAATGGTCAAAAAATTGCAGTAGTTGGAGCGGGTCCTGCCGGATTAACAGTTGCAGGCGATCTGATTCTTCTGGGTTATGAAATTACAATATTCGAAGCATTTCACAAATCGGGCGGTGTTTTAATGTATGGGATTCCGGAGTTTCGGTTGCCCAAAGCGATTGTTGAACACGAAGTTGGTTATCTTGTCCGGCTTGGCGTGCGAATTGAATTGAATCAGGTAATTGGTAAAACATTGACGGTTGAGGAGTTGCTCGACGATTTTAACGCGGTGTTTATTGGGGTTGGGGCGGGATTGCCGATGTTTTTGAATTTGCCGGGTGAAGATTTGGGCGGAGTTTATTCCGCCAATGAATATCTTACTCGCTCAAACCTGATGAAAGCGTATCAATTTCCGCGATACGATACGCCGATTATTCGCGGGCGCAATGTTTGCGTGATTGGCGGCGGGAATGTGGCGATGGATGCCGCACGAACTGCGATACGTTTAGGTGCGGAATCCGTCAAAATTGTCTATCGCCGTTCCCGTGCCGAACTGCCAGCGCGTGCGGAAGAGATTCATCATGCCGAAGAAGAAGGTGTTGAATTTCTGTTTCTAACCAATCCGCAACAATATCTTGGCAATGCACAGGGTAAAGTTCAGGCAATGATTTGTGATAAGATGGAGTTGGGAGAACCGGATGCGTCGGGGCGTAGGCGTCCGGTAAAGGTTGCGGATTCGGCGTTTGAGTTACCGACAGACTGTGTGATTGTGGCTGCCGGAGCGTTGGCTAATCCGCTCCTCACAAAAAACACGTCCGGACTTCAACTAAATCAACGTGGTTACATAATTGCCGACAACAACGGACGTACCAGCCGTTCTCATGTTTGGGCGGGGGGTGATATTGTTACCGGTTCTGCTACGGTCATTCTCGCGATGGGTGCAGGACGCACCGCCGCCAAAGATATAAATTGCTTTCTCCGGCAACATTCCAAAACATGGTAACAATGGGCTGCTTCCAATAATACCTTTGACTGAACCGCCAATTAAAGTCCTTATTGTCTCTTAGGAATATCAAATAACAATCGGGAATCTCTAATAATTCAGAATTTACCAAACGTTAACGGCGTGGGCTTGCCCCGCGTTGTTCGACTTAACCCTAAAACACGGGGTAAACCCCGTCGTTAACTAT
>JAIROD010000823.1 GCA_031257725.1 Planctomycetaceae bacterium
CAACATCAGAAATCATGGCTATTGCCCTTACAGGGCATCGCTTGTTGGGAATATTTTCGTAGGGCGTTGCCCTACGCTATTGCTTATTGCCCCTTCGGGGCGGCTACTGAATAGTTACAAGTATTTTACTTACTCAAACTGTAAATAACAGATACACAAAAATCAAAAAATAGCCTATTTTTTCCTTGATAATGGGGATATGTTCGCCAATTTTGAGTGGTCAAAAATCGCAAAAATTTCCCCTGTTTTAAATTGACATAAACTGTTGATAGATAAGGACTTACAAATTTGATAATTTATTTTATTTACAGTTTGAGTAGTTAAAAAAAATATTTCACTGATATATTACTTTTTGTGATATTTCAGTGGAATTTGCCCCACCGTATGGTAATTGTTTCAACAAACCTTATTTTCCTAACAAAACAACCTTAGCAGCACAAAATCATCAAAAAACCAACCTTATTACCTTATTAAATAAAGAAAAACAATAAAGTAATAAGGTTAGTTTCTATTATTTCACTTGCTACTAAGGTTGTTTTGTTAAATGGTTTTGTTAGAAAATAAGGTTGAAAATAAAGTTGAAACAATAACACGATGTTTTCGCAAATTCGACTGAAATATTACTATTTTTTAAATACGGAACAAACCGGATATATTTTTTTTCGTGAGTACTGTGTGTTCGAGAACGTTTGTTGTTTGAAGGCAACCCTGTTTGAGGTCAGCCGCCCCAAAATAACAAACGCTCCCATTTTAATGCTTTAATGTTTTAATGTGTAAGGAATATGTTACGGATTAAATCGGATAAGGTTGGCATCCAGAACTTTTCTGATACGTTCCTGCAACGATAAAAGATGTGTCCGCGACGCAGTGTCCAGTTTCGCCTTGCCGGTAAGCAACGCCTGAATGTTCGAGGATAAACTCGTTAATTGTTGACGCGCAATCGACTGACTCGATAACGGATACATTTCGCCCAGCGAATAGTAAGACAAAATCTCAAAATAATAATTTTGCAACATTCGCTGCGTCAATCCGATAGCCGGTTTTCGTACAGTAAATTCGCCTTCCTTGATTGTTGCTAATTCTTTGAAAATCGTATCCGTCAACGTTTCAAATAATTCATCAATCGTATAAACATCGTCTCCTTCCCCAACACGAAGTTGTGTTTCTTCCAACCGCTCCAATGTCAACGGATCAAGCAATTGAAACAAAATATAACGGCGGATGTATAAAATCAAATCACTCAGATTCCATGTCCGACTGCCATAAATTGCATAGTTCCAGTGTAACCATTTTTCCTCGCCAAACCGGTTGTACACTTCGTGCGGAATCTTAAACGAGTCTGCCGCAAATATCGTTTTACAAATATATTCTAACGAATCACGTTGCGTTTTGGCGTCCACCACCTGAATCGGCGGACGGCTGTCAGGATCACCGCGATGGTCGCGATTCACATAAAGTCCGCCGACATTCCGCGCTAACACATAATTTGCGCTTGCCCGATCAAATGCCAGTAATAGGAAAAACCGTCCCGCATCCTTATAACTTCCGCCTTCCTTCACCGAACGGTCAAGCAATTCCGGTAACAATTGTTCATAACGCGCTGTTGCAGTTTTGGCATAATCCAGCGGATTCGAACCAAGATCACGAGTTGAAACGAGCGGGTCGGAATCTGTTACCAAAATATCTTCATCCGTTGCAAAATTCTTGCCTTTTTCTGCCTGACGTGCCGCAATTTTTTGAAGTTCCTTCAACTCTCCGTCTGTTCCGCCGGAAATAATTTTATAACCATATTCAATTGCCAGATAATCATAAGGTCCCAGTGTTGACATGAAATAATCGCCTTGCGGCTGTCCTTTCGGCGCAACGTTAATCGGCAAATAATCCATCACCGAACCGGCAATACCAAACTCTTTGGAACGATCCGGCTTGTTAATTTCCTCCAACGTCAACCAACTGCTCGCCTTAAAATTATGACGTAACCCAAGTGTATGCCCGACTTCGTGCATGACAAGGTCTTTCACTCCGGCAAGAATAATCTGTTCCAGTTTTTCAGCCATTGCCTTTTCTTTTTCCTGTCTGGACGGTTTTTTCGTATCTTTTTTTCCTTCTTTTTTATCATCGTCCTTTTTGTCATCCTTGTTTTTGTTTGCATCGCCGTTTTCTTTCTTTTCATCTTCTTTCTTTTCATCTTTCTTATCGGCATCGGATTTTTCGTCCGTTTTTTCATCAGACTTTTTGTCGGCGGTTTTATCCGATTCTTTGTCGTCCTTTTTTTCGTCGCCGGTTTTTTCGGACTCTTTTGATTCTTCTGATTTTTCATCAGTTTTTTCGTCTGATTTTTCATCGGATTTTTCGTCCGTATTTTCGTTTTTATCTTCTTCTTTTTCCGTTTCTTCTTCCGACGCTTCATCAGGGGCATCCTCTTCATTGATTAACGAAACGGCAAGCGATGCTAAGGCGATTTGTGTTGCTTTATTTCTGGCTTCGGTACAGTGACAACCGTTTGAGCCGGAATGTGAAACCGTATTTTGTGTTTCCCCGTGTTTTTTACGGCGATTCTGAAAAAGGGAGGCAATATCGTTTTTCTTGTCTGATTCCGGCGGAATTAAATCGGCAATAAAATGATCAAACCGGTCTTTCCAGTAATCGATAAAACCGGCATCAACAATAATATCCGCATCGATAATTTCACCGGTCAAAGGATTAACGTGACTTGGTCCCATCGCGAATCCTGCGTCGGAGGTAATCCATCGAATCGTGTTATAATTAATATCTTCCGCGTCCCAGTTATCAGAGTCGGATTGTTGGCGGACTTCAATGGCGTTGACAATACCGATTTTTTCAAACGCTTTATTCCACTCCAAAATTCCTTCACGGACGGCGTGACGATATTTAAACGGAACAGTTTTTTCGATCCAAAAAACAATCGGTTTTTTGGGAGGTGAAAGAGTTGCCGACGAATCCGCTTTCTGGATATTCCAACGGTTAATATAACGAACAAAGTGATCGTCTTTTTCATTACGTGAAAAATTCTTATGTGTTGTGGTGAAATAACCGATTCGATTATCCGCCAAACGTGACGAATAACCGGTTGAGGGGAGTTTGCTGACCGAGTAATGAATGGTAACGCCAACACTGCTTGCGTCCGGCGAATCGGCGGAATTGGAATAATAACGATAAACGGAATAGGTTGCGGCAACCCGAAATTCGATATTATTCGGAAACCCCTTCACTTCGCCCCAAGTGGATCGGTCACGGGCAAAAGAACCGCCGACATCGCGCCCAAGTTTGGGAAGATCAGACATGAAAACCGATGCCATATCAATAACATCACCGCCGTTTTCACCGATTGCAAGAATGGGCAAACTATAAAGAATACTGTCGGAATACGCGACATCAACAGATTTGGCTTCGGGTGTTCCCGAATCGGCTTTGAAGCGGATATTGCGTCGGACAATTTGAATGGAGTCATTGACTTTTCGGAATTGCCAGAGCCAATCTTCATCGGAATCCTGAAGCGTGTAACCGCCAATGGCGTTCCAACCGGAACCTTTGGCAATGGCCATTGCGATCAAATAATCCGTGTTAAGATTGGAACTTTTGATTTCGGCGTACAATTTTTCTTTTTTGCGGTACAAGGTGATAAGCCCGTCAATTTTTTGGGCATCGGGCAGAACTTCTTTAATTGGTTTGGGGCGATCCTCTTTTTTGGCGGCTGAACCGGTTGCGCCGGCGGTAGAATCACTTTTAACCGGTTTGATCTCTTGAGCGTGGAGTAGGGCAATTTCGATAGAAAAAATCAAAATTCCCAAAATGATAAAAATGTTGGTGTTTCTCTGAAATTTGTTCATGGTAATCACTGGGGAAATGGGGGATGAAAGGAAACTGAAATTGATTGCCTAAAATTACATTGCAATACGGTACAAAGCAATTATTTTTTGAAAATAGGCAATATTGGTAAAATATTATAGCATACTTTTTTTACAGTTGTATCTCCCCCTGTATCTCCCCAAAAAACATTAGACCTTTTTTCATACGACAATTGCCTTTGGTCATATGACAATTACTTGGGAATCTCTCATCATTCAGAATTTACCGCAAGTTAACGGCGTGGGCTTGCCCCGCGTTGTTAGGCTTAACCCCAAAACACGGGGTAAACTCTGCCGTTAACAATCTATTTTATTTTTTCCACAGATTGACGCAGATCATCGCAGATGGGATGCGTTTGTTGATTGGGGCGTTAACGGCGTGGGCTTGCCCCGCGTTGTTCGGCTTAACCCCCAAACACGGGGTAAACTCGGCTGTTAACAATCTATTTTATTTTATTTTATCCACAGATTGACGCAGATTATCGCAGAGGGGATGCGTTTGTTGATTGGGGCGTTAACGGCGCGGGCTTGCCCCGCGTTGTTCGGCTAAACCAAACGCGGGGTAAACCCCGCCGTTAACAATCTGTGTCAATCTGCGAAAATCTGTGGACGATTCTCTCTTATTCTCTGCGGTAAATAAAAGAAACAATAATGTTTTGCAGATAACTGTCTATTTTTATTTTATCCACAGATTACACAGATTATCGCAGATTATAACGACGGGGTTTACCCCGTGTTTGGGGGCGAAGTCGAACAACGCGGGGCAAGCCCACACCGTTAGCTTGCGGTAAATTCTGAATGTTGCGAGATTCACTATATTACCTTAAACTTTATTTTGAGAATTTTTTTCTATGAAAAGTTTTGTTTGAGCGTCTATCTTTTCAGGAAATCAAAAGGTTAACTCTTTGATAAAAATTCCAATCCAAACATGTTTGACGATCCTTTATTGTATGAATCCATTCGTCGTTATGCGGTAAGATTGTTGTCTGATTCCGATGCGGCAAACGATGTGGTGCAGGAGGTTTTTCTCCGCTTCAAGCAACATCGAAACTCCATCGCTCAACCACGCGCCTGGGCATACCGAACCGCACGAAATTTGGCCATTGACCACTTTCGAAAAACGAAAACAACCGTATTACCGGACTCCATGCCCGCTGAAGCCGCTCGCTTCAATCCGGTTTTACTCAACGAAAAAAAGGAGGAGATCGAAATGATCCAACAAAAAATCAATAGACTTTCCATTCGTCACCGTGAAGTGTTACGGCTGAAATTTCAGGAAGGTCTCAAATATGCCGAAATCGCCGACGTCATCGGTGAACCCGTCACCACCGTCGCATGGCTCATTCATGAAGCCGTAACCTTGCTACGCAAAGAATTGAAGTAGTTAAGAGTTGAAAGTTGAGAGTTGAGAGTTGATAACGGAAAGTCTGCACGCCATAAACGATGCGCTTTCTACAAACCCCTAATACCTAACCCCTAAATAATCCAATGAATATAACAAAATCCGATCCGCGTTTGACTTCGTTTGTTCTCGGTGAACTCTCCGAAACCGAAGCCCAAGAAATTCAATCGGCAATCAATGCCAACCCCGAACTTCAAACGGAAATCGAACATATTCGATTAACCGTTAAAGAAATCGAAACCGCAATGAAAAATGAACCGTTGCCGGAAAAACTCCACGTTATTCCAAAACGAAAAAACCGCTTCACTCGAATGACCGCCGCAACTGTTGCGCTCGCGTTGCTGATTGCCGTCATTGCCGTCTTTTTTCAGACTCAGAATCAGACGATGAAGAAAGAAACACTATCAGCAAAAATTCAGGCGGAAAAAATTGCTGATGACCGGAAAATGCCGCCAATCACTGAACCCCAATTAGAGAGTTCCGATAAATTAACCGAACGCTCCCGTGACAAACGTTATGTGAGATTTGATGAAGATGCGGAACGATCTTATATTCCAACAGACAGCAACACGCCCGCAACGCCTAAATCATCGTCGGAATCCTTG
>JAIROD010000652.1 GCA_031257725.1 Planctomycetaceae bacterium
CTCCGAATGACCACCCCTAGCCCCTCCGAAGGAGGGGAATTATTCCCCTCCTTCGGAGGGGCTAGGGGTGGTAAAAAATAAACTTCAATCTCCGAAAAATTCCACTGATATATTACAAATTTACAAACAGTAGATCGAATGTACACATCCAATAACGTGTCGTCGTTGCAGGACTAATAAAAATTAAAATAGACAGTTACCACTTAACGTGTCTTCAAATATTAAATCATTTTGAGGCGATTAAATATGTTGCGATATGAAACATTTGTACCGGACAGCGGTTCTATTACCTTACCGCCGGAATTTTGCGGTACGGAAGTTGTTGTTATAGAAAAAACTCCGCCCTTGCCGGAAAATAACGATCATTGGAAACATCAAAAAACATTGGACGAATTAGCAGAAGAACAAGGAGTTGGTCTGTGTACTGATCCGAATCGTGTTTTTGGTACATTGTCCTTTCTTTGGGATTCTCCGGAAGAGATCGAAGAATTTTTGCGGAGGCGTAAACAGTGAGTAATATCACTCAAGAAAGTAAGAGTAATGAATTATTATTGGACACGAATATCGTAACTTATCTTTCCGGTGATAATACATGGAGATCACTTTATCTTTCGATTGTGATTGGTAAAAGACTTTATATTAGTTTTATGACATTTGCGGAACTTTGGGAATCCGCTTGCCATCGCGGATGGAATTGTAAGAAACTCCAAGAGTTAAGAAAACGATTAACAAAAGATTTTGTACTTTTACCGTTTAATGATAAAATTTGTGAATACTTTGGTGAAATTCGTTGTGAACGCCGTAATCGTCCGATTTCAGTTCCCGACGCTTTGATTGCGGCAACAGCATTGGCGTATAAATTGCCGCTTGTTACGCATAATAAAAAAGATTTTGATAATATATCCGGTTTGGAAATAATAACGAAATATACCGTTTAATTTATTTAACAAAACACAACAATTATGTCGGATTTTCACAACGATTATTCAACCGGCGTATCAGAATTTAATTCTACGTCAATTTCGCATGAGTTGCAGGAATTAGTTGACAACGAATTAGAGGACGGTGAAACAATTGAATGGCTTGACCAGCCGATTCCTCGTTATTTTACGCAGGAGACAACATCACAATTTCTTTTCGGAATTCCATGGACAACTTTTGCTGTATTCTGGACATGCATGGCGGCACAAGGCAGTATTGTATTTGCTCTTTGGGGAGTTCCGTTTATTCTTATTGGTATTGGGGTGTTGTCTTCTCCAATCCGGATGCGGCGAAAAATGTTACGGATAGTCTATGTAATAACAAACCGCCGTGTCATCACTTTCGAAGGCAAAAGGGGTTCGTTTGACATTGTAAGTTACGAAGCCGACGAAATCGAAGAGATTCACCGGAAACAAAAAAAGAACGGAACCGGCGATGTGTTTGTGTTTCAAAATATTCGCAACGTTAAAGAGGTTGAACAAAAATTGCGTGAACTTAAAAATACCGTAAAACAAAATGATTCCGATCAGAGAGAGAAAGTGTAATTAAGATGTTTTTTGAAATAGACAATATCGGTAAAGTCAGGAATAGCCGAATCGAGATGCGCGGCATCACTGTTCTTGCTGGTAATAACAACACTGGTAAAAGTACGTTTGGAAAATCTCTGTTCAGTGTTTTCAATGCGTTTTCCGATACAGAAAAAACCATACTAAAAGAACGGAAAAACAACATCGTAGAAATCATACGCCGTTTTACATCACAAAAAACCTCTCGTCCGGTTTCGACTGATAAAGTAGTAAACGATATTTTGAACAACCTTGATTCAGTACCCCAAATATGGCGTATTATTCAAGATAATATCGAACGGCAAATTATTGTTCCATCGAATATAGGCAATGATTCGGCAGAAATATTATTCGAAAAAATAAAATTTGCCATTGCAATAAATGATGAACAAATTCAGAAGAACATATTAACACGGTATCTTTACACGGCGTTTGATGAACAGATAGCGCATGTCAATCAAACAGATCAAAGAGCTTCGATTACTTTAACAATTAAGAGCCATAAACTTGAAACACAAATTTATAAAAATGAATGTGTGAATTACTCCGATAATATCGGTATCATGCATAAAGCGTTTTATATTGATACACCGTTCGTTCTTGACAGAGTTGATCTGCGGGGACGTTATTATTTTTATCCAAAATATAGTTATCAGCATGATTTGTTACAAAGTTTGTACGAAACGGGCGAAGAAAATAATATTATTGAAACTGAGATTGTAAGACAAAAATCAAAAAATGTTTTATCTTTTATCAATGCGGTTGTGTGCGGCGAATTTCGAAAAACAGAATTTGGTTTAGGTTATCAAGAATACGGTTTGGAGAAAACGCTTGCGTTTAAGAATGTTTCGGCAGGAATGAAAACATTTTTAATTATTAAGCGGCTGCTGGAAAACGCTGAACTCAAGGAACGTGATATTTTGATTTTTGACGAACCTGAAATACATTTGCATCCTGAATGGCAATTGGAATTTGCCAAGTTGTTAGTTTTGTTGCAAAAAGAACTCAATATGACAATATTGCTTACAACGCATAGTCCTTATTTCCTGAACGCGGTAGAAGTGTATTCCGAAGAACAAAATATAAATGATCGCTGTAATTATTACTTGACAACAGATGAATCCGGTTACTGTTCCGCTCGTGATGTTACAAAAAACATTGACGACATTTATCGGCTTTTGGCAGAACCGTTTCGAAAATTGGAGACAAAACGATATGAATAATCATGTTCAAACATATAACAATTTGATTCAAAATTTCGGCGATACACTCCAAAACACATCAAAGGATACTCAAAGTAATTGTTGTATGACAACGAATCAATTTACCGTTGTCAATTTCGATGCTTTCAAAGAGAATATCGTAAGAAAGTTCGGTTTATCGAAGTCGCCCAAATCCTGTGATGCTTTATGTTGCATAAACGGACAATTCTTTTTGATTGAATTTAAAAACGGAAAGATGGACAAGAATAAAGTATATGAAATTCGCGGTAAAATATTTGAGAGTTTATTATTGCTAACGGAGGAATTGGGAGTAACGATAAACTATACACGTAATAATCTAACGTTCATTCTCGTTTACAATGATTCGGTGAGACATTCCATTAACTCTTCACTTTCCAGAAAAGCTAAAATAAACGATATTCTTTTCGGACTTGATAGTTTTGAAAAAATTTATTTTAAAGATGTTTTTACAATGAATGAAGATGAATTTAAAATAGAATTTGTTTCAAAATACTTGGTTAATCAAGTGAAATAAACTTTAACATTTACTTTACAACAATCGTTTGTCATTACGTTATTAACGTTAATGATAGATGTTCACAATTTACGATTTATCGAGAGATGCCTTTAATACCTTATGTAATTGAGAAGAGCGGTCGCGAAGAGCGGGCGATGGATATTTACAGTCGGCTTTTGAAAGACCGGATTATATTTCTGGGAACTCAGGTTACCGACGAAGTGGCGAACGCCATTGTTGCGCAACTTTTATTTTTGCATTCCGACGATTCGGGTGCGGATATTCATTTGTACATCAATTCGCCCGGCGGCAGTGTAACAGCGGGTTTAGCAATTTATGATACGATGCAGTATATTAATTGTCCTGTGGCAACATACTGTATCGGTCAGGCGGCGTCGATGGGGGCGTTGCTTTTGACGGCGGGAACCAAAGGAAAACGTTTTGCGTTACCGAATGCGCGGATTATGATTCACCAACCGCATGGCGGAATGGAAGGCACTGCGGAAGAAATTATGATTCACGCCCGTGAATTTGCCAATATCAAAGAGCGGCTCAACAAAATTCTCATCAAACACACCGGACATGATCTTGCCAAAATTGAAAAAGACACCGACCGTGACCGGTTCATGTCTGCTGATGAGGCAACAGATTACGGATTGATTGATCAGGTGATTGAAAAAATCGTGAAATAACATTTTATTTGAAATAGCAACTCATGTTACGCATGATTTATCAACAGTACCCTCAATTCATCAAAAGAGGACAAACAATTGAATCGTATCAACGCCGTAGGTGTTCTCGATGAATAACCGGCGGTTATTCACAGTAAACGCCTACGGTGTTTTCACTCAAATTCATTACGTTAATTAAAACGTTAATTAAAACATTAGTTAAAAAACTCCAATTTGAACACGGCGGTAGTATCATTGTTCGTTTTTTAAACGTTAATCCAGACCCCACAACCTTTACCCAAAACAATGAAAACAATTTTTTCGTTTCTGTTTATTTTTATAACTTTTTCACAGATATTGGCGGACGATGCCAATCCTTTTGCCAATGCCAAAACAAGACAAGACGTTGAACAAACGGCGCGTCAAGAAATGGGAAAATTCAATCCTCACGATGAAACAGGGCTGTTGTCTGTCGGCAACATGTTACTGAAAGCGTCGGAACGCCTAACCGAACTCGCTCAATCCGATAGCGATAGAGGAAATGCAGCGGCGGCAAAATTTCAGGGATTGACTTTTCTCATTCAGGGATATTCTCAACAAAATAAAGATGTTTCAGAATATGAGAAACAATTATCCGCCGCATTGACCGAAGTTGAGAAATACTCGCACGCATCAAAAGAAGCAAGATATTTATCATGGAAAAATTTTGATGAAAAATTATATGCAACATGTACGAACATTTCTGACCCGATAAATGAAACGAAATTTGATTCTTTATTGAAAGAGGTCTTACAATGGGCGTTAAAATTTTCGGACGATAAAAGAGAAGTTACAATGCCGTATATTCGATTTGATGTTGCATTATGGAAGCGGCCGGAATTTAAACCGAAACTGGCAAAAGAGTGGACGGCGTTTATTCTGTCTGATGCGTGGAAAGAGGTCAACCCCGAAATACGTGAAGCGGCTCTGAAAGTTCCCAACGCCCTTGAACGACGGCAAGTCGGCAACGATCCAAAACTTTACGGACGGACTTTTGATAACAAATTTTTTGACTGGGATACGTATCGAGGTAAAGTGATCTTAATTAATTTTACCGCCTCATGGTGCGGTCCATGTAAACAAATTCTTCCGCAATTAAAAGCATGTTATGAAAAATATCACGATAAAGGTTTTGAAATTGTTTCGGTTTATATTGATGATACATTAGACAACAGCAAACGCGACGCAAAACAATTGGAAATAACATGGATTCTACTTTCAGAAGAATTATCAAAACAAGCCGGACAACCGCGATACACTGAAGAATTCGGTTTTCACGGTGTTCCACAAATATTACTTTGCGATCAACAAGGAAAAATCATAACAACAAACCACAATGAAGTAGATGCAAAAGTTGCGGAATTGTTGAAGTAATTGATACTGATAACGGTAGAAAACCGGATTTGATAATTTCCTGATTATTTCCTATTTTGGGGGATCATTTGATTACGATGAGTATTAGTATTTCTGTCACGCTAGGGACAACATATTGGTGACCAACTTATTGTTTATCCAAAAATTCCGATACGAAACAGAATCCATAAAGCATTTAGTGTTTCTTTTTGGTTAATTTTGGATGAACCGAAACGGCGATCCACGAAAATAATCGGTACTTCCGCAAAAGTGGCCCCCAGTTTTTTAAGCCGGTACAAAATTTCTTCTTGAAAAGAATATCCTTTGGAAACAATTTTTGTTTCATCGAGTTTTTTTAGCAACTTGACTCGATAACAACGAAAGGCGCCGCTATTGTCTTTTGTTTTCAGACCGAGAAAAATTTTTGCGTAAAGATTAATACAACGGCTCATTAGTTGCCGGTACCAGGGCCAACCTTCGACTCCGCCGCCGCACACATACCGTGAACCAATCACCACATCAAATCCCTTATCACCTTCTTCGGCTTTGGAACGAATTTCCGGAATATAATGGGGCGGATGACTTAAATCAGCGTCCATATTCAAAAGAAAATCATATTGATTTTCAACAGCATAGTTCATTGCGGCAAGTGTTGCGGAGCCAAGCCCGAGTTTACCGGGTCGGCGAAGCAATTTCAAACGTGGTTCCGTTTGCATCTGTTCCGCAACCCAATGACCGGTTCCATCCGGTGAGTTGTCATCAATAACCAAAATGTCAACATCAGGAGCAGTTTCAAAAATCTCTTTCGTAATCAAAGGAAGATTTTCACGCTCATTGTAGGTTGCCAACGATACTAAAAAATGTGACATAACAAAAAGTAAAAAGTAAAATCGAAGTGAAACAAACGGATTGTTTTGGAACCAGGCATAATCTATTCTATTTTATTA
>JAIROD010000664.1 GCA_031257725.1 Planctomycetaceae bacterium
ACGAGGTCAATTAAAAATGTTCGTCCCGTTAGGGACGATATGTTGGTAAAAATTGGAATCAATGCCAAATATAAATTTCACTAACATTGCGTCCCTACGGGACGCAGATCATTTTGTTATACTGTTTTCTACCAAGATGTCGTCCCTAACGGGACGAAAATTGGCATTATTCTCCAATCACTGATGCCCCCCCAAATTCTGAAATAATCATTAAAATAATAACTATCGAAAGTATTACTCATTTATAAAACAATATTTTATTTTGTACTATTATGCCAGCCTGGATTCATATTACCAAAGGTACGGTACCGGAAAATCTGTTCGATATTATTTCCTCGTTTAGTAAAGTTGGAAGTGATTTAGACGGGAATATTTGTATTCCATCGGAGAGTATTCCTCCGTGTGCTTTTATCCTTGAATATAATGCATCGCAACAAATTTACTACATCATTCCGCGATGCGATCATGTTTTGCGTTATGAAAATTATACGTTGAATCGCGGAACGAAAACAGAATGGGTACCCGGAACGGTTTTAGAAATTGCGGGTGAATTGGAACTTGAATTGGAGGTTGATGACGATAATCCCGAACCGGTTGCCGCTCCGACAATTATTGAACGGCGAACCCAAGAAATCGAACAATCGGAAATAGAAGAGCAGTCCGGTGAACAAAAAGAGGAAACCGATGCGGTGAAAGCGAAATCCGCTGCTTCCGATTTATCGATTTCTCCGGTTTATATTATTGTTTTACTTATCGTTTTATCCGGTCTCATATTACCGTTCTTTTTAAGGTCATCGCGTAGTACGCCGCCGGATAATCCAACGGAAGAAAACAGTAAACTTATAAAACACCTATTTCTTTCCGAAATTAAAGAAAATCCATTGGAAGATAATTACAAATTATGGTTTCAATGGTTTAAAGATGCAATGATTGAAGAAAATCTTCGCAATTATACGGAAGCAAACAAAAATTACAAGAATATTCGCAACGGTATTTATGAACACTGGAAAAAAACCGGTCAATCCGAAAAGATTCAAAAGATTGTTCAGACGCAGAATGACAAGGAATCAAACAAGGAATCAGACGATGAAGAGACCGTTGAAAATAACTTGGATCATTGGGAAATAATCTTTGATTTTACCGTTAAAAAATTAAGATACCTTCGATGGCATCTTGAAGAGAAAAAATAAAATTTGTTACTAATTTCAGTTCCCTCAATTAATTAAGGAGAATCTTTATGAGAAGATGTTTTTTGATCATGTTGTTGTTTATTGCTGCAGAAGTTGTTGCTGCGGATAAAACAATAACAAAAATCGACGGT
This sequence comes from Planctomycetaceae bacterium, assembly GCA_031257725.1. Lineage (GTDB taxonomy): Bacteria > Planctomycetota > Planctomycetia > Pirellulales > Thermoguttaceae > WRKP01. The sequence goes on from JAIROD010000664.1 coordinate 1,322, forward strand.
GCGGAGATGTTTACCGAATTTGATCTTTCGGGTTCATTGACGCCGTTGAGTGTACACGGAGAAAGTACCATTGATTGGCATGAGACCTTGCCTAAATCCTCTACTCCCTGGAGCGGATATTCATGGTCAATAAAGCAAGAAGGGTTACAGTTTCCATTAAATGTTTATGACCGGTACGATATTGGTAAAACTGCTGCCAAGTGGGAAAAGACATACCGGATTTCACCGGACTCCTATAATTCCGCATGGGCGGCTTCCGCTCTTCTGGAAAAAGAACCGGCAGGAAATTCCGACGAAATAAAAGCACTTCGTAAAGGACTTTTAGCAGGAATTTATGACTCCGCTAAAATGAAAATTATTGCCGGTAAACAGCATGAAGACTCGCAAAAAATCCAATGTACGCCGAAAGAATTATGGATGGCGTTACAAGAATATTTCGTCCGTCATAAACATTCCATTATTGTTTGTTTTGACGGTGAGAAGCATGATCGGAATATTCCCATTTTTGCTTATAGAATTACCTGTATTCCCGAATCGCCGGAGTCGGAAAAACATGCTTGTATTATGACGCTTCTTGGTGTTGATACAACATCATCCCGCAACGATCACAAATTAAACGTACAAAAATATACCGTTCAATTTGTAAGCAATCTCGATCGTGAAGGCAAGATCAGTGATGACGGTCAATGGAATAGTGAGGGAAATTCTGTCATTCCATCTTATGCGTGGATTCCCCTTTCGCCGGACGAAGCTCCTATTCGTAACGAACAACTAAACGAAGTTAAAGTCAGAAACCTGATCAATATGAATGATAACGAAATTCAGAATTATTTGGTTCAAGTAACATCGACTGAAACGACGAAAACGCCGGACAGTCCCGCGCCGTTACCAATAAAGCAACCGCTGCCGGTAACGCCTAAACCGGTAACGCCCAAAATTGAAACACCGGTATTGAAACCGATTTATTTAAGTATTGAGGAAATGTTGTATCTCATGTCGAATAAACATTCCGATTTTTCTTTTAATGCCTCCATTAAAGGCGGCGATAGTTCTACTCGGAGAACCGGAGAAAAATTCAAAGTTTTTGTTGAAAGTGAGCAACCCGGATTTTTGTATATTATTGCGGTCAATAGCGGCAACGATATTTCAATGATTTATCCGGTTCGCGGCGAGAACAATTACATTGCAGGAAGTAAAGAGGTAACCGCTTTACCGAAAGATGACCGTTATTTTCAGTTTTCAAAAAACTTTCCTGCCGGTTCAGTACGGTTAAAAGTTTTTCTAACCGGTGTTCCGATTCATATTTCCGGTGCGGATGATATTAAAATCCTTGACCGACAGCAATTATCCGATCAATCGCTTCGGGCGGAAGGAATTGATACGGAAGACCTCTTTGGTGTGATGATTACCGAAGACAACACCGACGAGATGGTGCCGATGTGTTGGTTAACAAGGCGGCTTCGTATGGCAAGACAACAACGAAGGGCTGTTGCCAATAGTGTTAAG
>JAIROD010000764.1 GCA_031257725.1 Planctomycetaceae bacterium
TATTTGCAATCTCTCCCAAGGTCGTGTATCAAAAGGTAGGCAACCTTTCGCCGAAAGGTTGCGTCGGCGATAGCCGACTTGCCCCTGTTTCCCGCTGGCAATCAGTTTCCAAACCAGTCAGAAACACAAATTGCCCAATCGAATCTGATTCACCGTTGCCTATCGGCAACGCAACCTTTCGGCGAAAGGTTGCCTACCTTTTGATACACTACCTTTGGAGAGATTTCAAATAAAACAACCAATTTCTACCCGTTGACTGTATAATAACGCCTTTCCTTCAAATTCATTACGTTAATCAAAACATTAACCCAAACATTAACCCAAACATTAACCCGCAAAACTCCAATTTGTACCCGTCTGTCGTATAGGATAATTGGTGAAATGTTAAGCCCGTAACGCGACATGATGTTCTTGAATGAATGCTAAAAATGCTTTGTGAAAGGTTTCGATTTCTTCACCGGAAAGAGTGCGGTCCGGCGCACCGATCCAAAATCGGAACGAATAACTTGCCGTTCCTTTTTCAAGCCCTTTTCCGCGATACGAGACAAGCATTTCACGCCGAACAACCAATGGATTTTTGAATTGATCCAGCACGGCTTCAAGTTGGTCAAATCCCCGATCAATACTCCAAATCAACGAAAAATCCTGCCACGATAACGGATAACGCGGCGGTTCTTCAAACCGGATTTCAGGATAACGTGTTCCGTTAATATGATCGAGTTCCAGTTCAAACCAAACAGTTTGTCCGCCTTCGGGACAAATTTTGTTCATAAATTCTTTGTCGGGAACGCCGAGACCGCCTAGATAATTGTTACTGGATTGAACGGCAACCCAGCAGCCCGGAATATGCCATGAACCTTTGATAAATAATTGTTCCGATGGTTGTGTTGCGCCGTCGGTGAAACGGATATTGGGGACTCCGCAAACGGTGAGAACATCTTCGACGGCGGATTTTACTGAAAGATAAAAATCTTCCAACACTCCTGAACGTTGAAACGCCATTCCCGCCAGATGATGTTTTTCATTACATTCTTGGTTTTTGCCGACAGAATAAAATGTCCGACCGATTTCAAATAATCGGAATGAATCACGGAATGGACGGTTTTTGGGAATTAAAGCCAAAAGATTGGGAATTAATGTTGTACGAAGCCGTGTTGTTTCCGGCGAAGTCGGATTTCGTAACACAAGCGTTTCGGCAGGATCAAAGTCTAATGTTTTAAGCCATTGATCGTTGAACCAAACGTAATTGTGTACTTCGAGAAAACGATGTCCGGCAGCAAGAATCCGTCTGATTTTATGTTCCATTTTAAGCGGTTTCTCAATAAACAACGGTTTAATCGGCTGCGACGGCATGACCGGCGGAATATTATCGAAACCGTAAATTCGTAATACTTCTTCGACAATATCTTCAGGAATCGAAATATCTTTTTTGCTACGGAATGCCGGAACGCCGACAAGGAGAGATTGACCGGTTCCGTTTGATTTATTGTTGCTGTCTGATTGATTATTTCCGTTTAATTTATTATTGTTGTTATTGTTATTGTTATTGTTATTGTTATTGTCAGAATTACTGTTTTGATATTCCGCATCGAAACCGAGTGAATGTAAAATATTCAAAACCTGTTCGGGCGGAAGACTGATTCCGGCGAGTTGTTCCAAACGGTTGGCGGGAATGGTCATTGTTCGAACTTCATCCTGTAAATCACCGTCAACGGTGAATCGGCTTAAAACATGGAGATTTGCGGCGGATTCTTCGATTAGTTTCAAAATTCGTGCAATACCGGTTTTGACATTCGACGGCGGTTGTGATTTTTCATAACGTTGTGAAGCGTCGGTTTTGAGATCGAGTCTTCCAGAGGTTCGTCGAATCCGAGCGGCTTTGAAGTTTGCGGATTCCAGTAACAGTTTTGTGGTTGACTCGGTTACTTCGGTTTCGCGTCCGCCCATAATTCCGGCAAGAGCCGCCGGACGATTGTCCCCGTTGGGACATTTCCCCCAGATGAGTAAATCTTCAGGCAGTAAATTTCGGGTTTGCCCGTCAAGAGTTTCAAATTTTTCGTTTCGCCCCATTGTTGCAACATGAATCCCGCCGAGTTTATCAGCGTCAAACGCATGAGTCGGCTGTCCGATTTCCCAATTGACATAGTTTGTAACATCAACGAGCAGGTTATACGATCTCATTCCGAGAGCATGAAGCCGACGTTGCATAAACAGCGGCGAGGGAATTGTTCCGCGTGTCTGAAATTCGATACACCCGTAACAAGGACAATTTTCGTAATCGTCATTTTTCAACGGATAGTCGGGAAGATGATCAAACGCGGACAAATCGAGTTGCGGCAAGGGTTGTAATTTTTGGTGAAAAACGGCGGCAAATTCCCGTGCGAAACCGTAATGTCCCCAGAGATCGGGACGATGAGTCAGACTTTTGTTGTCAATTTCGATTAACGTATCAATTTCAGGAACAAATTTTTCTAACGGTGTTCCCGGTTCGATGTTGTCGGGACATTCTAAAACAATTTCATGCCAACCGGACATTCCCAATTCTGCGGCACTGCACAAAATACCTTGACTTGGTTTACCGAACAGTTCTGATTCTTCAATTTTGAGGTTACCGGCTAAAAGGGTTCCGGCTTTGGCGAATGGAATTTTGAGACCGACTCGGACATTGGGTGCGCCGCAAACGGTGGTGTAGATTTTTTGACCGCAATCAATTTGGCAAAAAGTCAATTTATCCGTTAGTTTTTCAACACTTTTTACTTCGCCGATCACAACATTTTTAACAAACCGGCGGATTTCCTTAATTCCTTCGACTTCTGCGGTTGCCAACGTGATTCGGTTGACAATTTCCTTTACTTCAAGACCTTTGAGATCAACGTAATCCGAAATCCAATCAAGAGAGATAAACATGTTTTTTTATTTCAATAAATAAATCCATTAAACCGGACGAGTATCCCGCGACACCCAAAATTTGGAACATTTTCCCAGAAAACAACAGATTCGTCAAGAGATGGAGCGGGCTGTTTATTTTTCTGACTATTGAATAAATACAAATTTAATTGGTTAAACCAACACTCTTGTTCTTTTCCAAATATGACCTGCCCGAAAATCAGAGATAAATCATAACATCATGTTGATAAAAAGCAATTGCCGACACAGAAAAAAGAACAATCGGTAGTTACCTATTGGCAATCGGTAGTTACCTATGGACAATCGGTAGTTACCTATTGGCAATCGGTAGTTACCTATGGACAATCGGTAGTTACCTATTGACAATCGGTAGTTACCTATTGGCAATCGGTAGTTGCCTATTGGCAATCGGTAGTTACCTATTGGCAATCGGTAGTTACCTATTAGCAATCGGTAGTTACCTATTGGCAATCGGTAGTTACCTATGGACAATCGGTAGTTACCAAAAAGCAATAGAGAACTACTAAAAAGCAGTCGGTAACTACTAAAAAAGTATCTATTCAGTCGATTGGAGGGTAATAAAGTAGGGCAAGTTGATGTCGTTCTTGCTATCCAACCATATTTTCAACCTGATTTTCCTAACAAAACGATTAGACCGAAAATCGTATCTATTCACTCGATTGGAGGTTTTATATTTTGCGGTTGATTTA
>JAIROD010000783.1 GCA_031257725.1 Planctomycetaceae bacterium
GGTTGCGTTGCCGCTAGGCAACAGTGAATCAGATTTGATTGGGCAATTGGTATTTCCGACCGGTTTGGAAACCGATTGCTGGCGGGAAACAGGGGCAAGTCGGCTATCGCCGACGCAACCGCTCGCCGACGCAACCGCTCGGCGAGCGGTTGCCTACCTCTTGATTATTGGACTGATGATAAATAATAGGATCGCTACTGAATAGTTACTAAATGGTTTTGTTAAGAAAATCAGGTTGGAAATAAGGTTATGTCGCGGGAATCATCGCGGGGCAAACGCGAGGTGAACCCCGCCGTTAACAATCTGTGTAAATCTGCGTAAATCTGTGGATGATTCTTTTTGTTTTTATTTTATCCACAGATTTTCACAGATTTTCACAGATTTTCACAGATTGTCGCAGATTATAACGACGGGGATTACCCCACGTTGGGGGGCGAGGTCGAACAACGCGGGGCAAGCCCACGCCGTTAACGTTCGGTAAATTTTTGAATTATTAGAGATTCCCCAATATCATACCGTTGACAGTATATCAACTATTTTGCTCTTGACTGTTGGAGCGGATTTTTTTATTCTTCGTTCAAAATAGAGTTTTGTTTTTGGGTACCTCTAATAATTCAATTTTTTATTTTCTGGCCATTTGTTAACGACGGGGTTTACCCCGTGTTTTAGGGTTAAGTTGAACAACGCGGGGCAAGCCCACGCCGTTGCGGTAAATTCTGAATTATTAGAGATTCCCTTTTGAATTTTAAGGTTTGATTCCTTTATGGTGATTGGGGGTTGGTTATGAATTTTACTTGTCGAATTGTTCTTATCATCGTTTTCATTCTCGTTTTTGTCGGGTCTGCTTTATTTGTTCGTTTGGTATCCGCTCAATCGCATCTACAGCAATTGATTCAAACTTACAAAAATCAAAATCCCCAAGCAATTCAACATCGTAACGCCCCTCCACACAATTTACGGCTTGCGAATGTTCCAAGATCGGAGACAACCGCGTCGGGAATTCCAACTACCGAAATGCCGGTTTCGTCCCCGTCTTCGGTCAACACCGTCTTATCTGTCGGCGATCCGCGTGATCCGTTGAATTTCCGGTTTGCACCTTATTCCAATTCCAATTCCAATTCCGCCGCAGATTCCGTAACCAACCAACACGTTTCGCCATACGACGAAATGCATCAGGATGCACGACTTAATGATCTTTTCTTTGTCAATGCCGATACCGGTTGGGCGGTTGGAGATCGCGGGACAATCTGGAATACCCAAGACGGAGGAACAACCTGGATATTACAAAAAACTCCAATCGCCTGCACGTTGCGTAGTGTTTGTTTTCTCGATTCTTCATTCGGTTTTGCGGTTGGCGGTTATTACTATCCGTTTAGCACGCAAGGACGCGGGGTTGTTCTTTCCACACACGATGGCGGTAAAAATTGGGCAATTTGTCAAACGCCTAATTTACCGGTATTGCATCGGGTTAAAATTCTTGATTCTATGAGAATCCTGCTTGCCGGTGAATCGTCTGAATATCACCCGACCGGTTTGTTTCTAACACTGGATGCCGGACGAATTTGGAAAACAATTTTCGGCGGGAAAACCGAAGGTTGGACGGCGGCGGATTTTTTTGATGAAAAAACCGGTTTCGGAATCGGCAAGCAAGGAACCGCTTTGATATTCCAAAACGAAACCATCTTATCCCAAACACCGTCTTTCGATTCCGCACGCCTTGCCGATCTCAAACTCATCAACAACCCAACTCCGCCGGAAAATATCAATGGTTGGATGGTTGGCGACAACGGACTCATTCTTTCAACGCTTGATCGCGGTTCACGCTGGAGTGTTGCGCCGGGAAAACTGCCCGGTCATTCCGATAGACCGGTTGATTTGAACACGGTCGAAGCATTAGGAAAAAACATTTGGGTTGCCGGAAATCCCGGAACAATTATCTATTCATCCGCCGATTCGGGGAAAACATGGAAAGCAACACCAAGCGGTGTTTCTACGGTTATTCGGAAAATTGTGTTTGCTGATCCCCAAAACGGTTGGGCGGTTGGCGATCTCGGCACAATTTTAAGAACCAACGACGGCGGCACAACCTGGAAAACACAACGAACCGGCGGTTCACGTTTGGCATTGCTTGGTTTTTTTGGCCGGGCTGAAGATTTACCGTTGGAGGCTTATGCGGCGTTGTGTGCTCATCAGGGATATTTCGGCGGAGCGGTCTTACTGTTTCGCGATGAAGATCGGAAAATCGGGAATCGAGAATCGGCTCCGCTTGACCGTATTCACGAAGCGGTTGTTCGTGTTGGAGCCTGCGGAATTTGGGAACTCGGAGCATTTCCGCTTAAACGTAAAGAATTGCAAACAACGATGGATATGTTGATTCGGCAATTGCAAAAGGAAAACGATGGTAAAGGAATACAACGGATTCGTGAACGAATTGTTGGGGCGATTCGGCTTTGGCGTCCCGAAATTATTTTAACAGCCGGTTCCGGTAGTCCAAAAGAACCGGTTCGTGAATTGGTGTTGCGTGAAGTGATGGAATCAGTCCGAATGGCGGACGACCCGACTGCATTTCCATATCAATTGACCGAGCTTGGTCTCACACCTTGGAAAGTTAAAAAAGTTCATGTTGCTCAGGAAGACGGGATTTTAGGCGATGTCAATTTGGCAACAACAGAACCGTCCATTCGGTTGGGACAACCGATTGACGAATTGGCGTTTACGGCTCGCGGGCTGATCGAATTACAACAAACGTTGCGGCCAACCGTTCTTGGTTTTACAACACCTTATGACGAAGTTCCGCCAGCGGGATACCGTGATTTTTTTGCCGGAATCAATATTGTTCCCGGCAGTGAGGCACGGCGCGGCTTGATTGGTTCTTATGCGGAGCAATGGGATGCGATCCAACTCCGAACCAAACAACGTCGGCAAACGCTTGGAATTATCCAGCACACGGCGAAAATTGCGAAAGAAAATGGACGTTCTTCCGGCGAGGTTCGTCTTGCTTCCCACGCATCGGAATTAACCCGCAAAATTGATCCGGATGCGGCGGTTCAGGTTCTGTTTGAAATGGGACAAAACAATCACAACACGGGAGATTGGGAATCGGCATTGGAAGCGTTTGACATTATTGCCAAACAATATACCGGACATCCTTTTGCTCGTCATGCATTCCATTGGTTGCTCCAATATTATGCTGCTGAAGAAACCGGTTGGCGTAAACACAAAAGCAGTATGGCGGTAAATTCCCAAACGGAGTATAAACCGGATTACTCGGAACAGGCGATATGGGGACATAGTGTGGTTGAAACCTCGAATAAGCGTCAATCGTTGTATAATCGTCATCAAGTTGATCCGCGATTGGAAAAGGGTTTAGCGATTGGACGTTATTTGGAGCAACATTTTCCTGATTTAGCGGATGAGATGGCGATTCGTTTTTCGCTGGCGTCGGTATTGCGTCGGTGTGGTATGGGCGAGGAGGCGTTGAAATATTATCGTATGCGGGGCGATTTGAAATTCGATGATGTATGGGGAATGCGTGCGCGTGGGGAACTTTGGCTTGGTATGCCGGACAAATCGGAATTGCCGGCGGAATTACGGGAATCGCCGGTTCCGGCAATCCGATGTTCTTACACTTCGACCAAACCGTTTCTGGATGGAAAATTTGACAAACAATTCGATCAGGGAACATGGTTTAACGGCAAACTTTATTCATTAACACCGGAGACTCCGCGTTTACGACTTCAGGAAATGCTTCAGGGCAAGAAAACGCCGGGACTTTGGCGTGAAGAGGCGGTTCGGTCAGCGTCACAGAGGTTTGGTTCTCAAGTAATGTTTATGTACGACAAGCAATATTTATATCTTGGCATCCGTTGCCAACGAGTTCCTGAATTTTCTTATCCGCCGGTTCCTGAAAAACCGCGTTCACGTGATTCTGTTTCTTCGGATCAGGATCGGGTTGAAATTCTTCTTGATATTGACCGTGATTACAGTACCTACTATTCTTTGACCATTGATTCACGCGGTTGGGTTAGTGAGGCGTGTTGGGGAGACCTGAATTGGAATCCGGACTGGTATGTGGCGCGGCATGAGGACAAGGACTCATGGTATATTGAAGCGGCGATTCCACTTGAATCATTGACGGATCAATTTCCGGTACCACAAACCGTGTGGGCGATTGGTGTACGGCGTATTGTTCCCGATAGGGGTGTTGAATGCTGGAACGCCGAAAACTCGTTTAATTTAACCGAAGGATTCGGATTGCTCGTCTTCGAATAACTAAAAGGGAATCTCTCCTCATTCAGAATTTACCGAAAGTTAACGGCATGGGCTTGCCCCGCGTTGTTAGGCTTAACCCCCAAACACGGGGTAATCCCCGTCGTTAACTATTGGGAATCTCTCATCATTCAGAATTTACCGAAAGTTAACGGCGTGGGCTTGTCTCGCGTTGTTCGACTTAACCCTAAAACACGGGGTAACCCCCGTCGTTAACTAAATTTACCGAAAGTTAATGGTGTGGGCTTGCCCCGCGTTGTTCGACTTAAGCCTAAAACACGGGGTAAACCCCGTCGTTAACTAAATTAACCGAACGTTAACGGCGCGGGCTTGCCCCGCGTTGTTCGACTTAACCCTAAAACACGGGGTAAACCCCGTCGTTAACTATTAACTATTAATTAACTAGGTAACCTAATCCCTAACCTCTCATAATTCCCTCAACACATTCCGAGTTGTTTTTCGATATTTTCAATTTTATTGAGACGTTTTTCATGTCGTCCGCCGTCGAAAGGTGAGGCGAGCCAGATTTCAGTGATGCGGTGAATGGTATTTTCGTCGAGCATGTCGCCGGAAATGCATAAGACATTCAAATCGTTATGGCGGCGGCTCAGTTCGGCAGCGAGTTCGTCGATAATGGGAGCGGCACGAACTCCGGCAAATTTGTTTGCCATAATACACATTCCAATGCCGGTTCCGCAAATCAGGATTCCACGATCAACCTCATGATGACTTACCCGTTGTGCAACCTCTGCCGCAACATCAGGATAATCAACCGGTAATTTTTCTTCCAATGAAGGACCAAATTCCAAAACCGTATATCCTGATTGACGGAGAAACTCCGCAGTTTTCATACGGATTGCAACTCCATGATGATCACTGCCAATAGCAATCTTTAAACTCATAATTTGTAGTTAATAGCGAATAGTGAATAATGGTAATATATCAGTGGAATTTTTCGGAGATTGAAGTTTATTTTTTACCACCCCTAGCCCCTCCGAAGGAGGGGAATTATTCCCCTCCTTCGGAGGGGCTAGGGGTGGTCATTCGGAG
>JAIROD010000790.1 GCA_031257725.1 Planctomycetaceae bacterium
GGAAACAAACGTACTTCATCCAATCCATGAGTAAATGAAACGGATATAAATTCAGGATACCGTATTGCTAAACCATTGACAAGCGTTTTGAATGTTTCTGGCGGAATTCCAAAAGCCGCTATCGGTGAAACATACGGCGATTCAAATTCCGCCGATTGCATCTCACGTATCGTAAATGAAGAACGTTTTGTCAGTGAAGCCGATAAGTATAATCCGTACAATATCGTAAGCGGCTCAGGTTCAATAGAGATACGAGTAATACTTTTTACTGACTTGCCCTTGATAATCAAATGGACAAGCGGTAAAGATGATGATATTGGAGAATTTTTAAAAAAATTACATAAACATTTGATTGCTTGGTCACACGACGATTTTGCTAAAATCGTATTGGATAGAATTGTATCTAATTCAACTCGATCTATTGTGGTACCAAATCTGGTAAAACACACGAACCATTTCACAAGTGGAGAATAATTGGCAAGACGTAACCAAATTAGTTGCCAGAGAAACGGATTGTCCGAACCAATCTTTTCTGCAACGGTTAACAGCCGCGTTATCTTTGTCGTGTTATTTTCCATCAATCCTGCTTCACGAAACCACTCAATTGCGGAATCAGTCATCGGTTTACCTGCCCCAAATTTCTCTCGGAAGGCATCCTTGTGTTCGATAAGTTTTGCTATAAAACCGGGCTGCAACCCAAAATTACCATGATTGCATATACCTTGAATATTCATCGTTCTCCCTTTTGCATTCCGTTTCGAATGATATACTAAACAGCCGCCATTTTGTTCATTACATTGCAAACAATGAATACATTTTTCAACATTGATACGAATATGTTTGTCAATTTGCAATGCCCCATGAAAACATGCCGCTTCACAGGAACGACAACTAATACAACACAATGTTTTATGATAAATTTTCGATAAATGTGATATAATTTTATTTTCCGTTTTTTTGTTCTGAAATGTAAAAATCATTTGAACATTTTTATCAATTTTGTGAATTTGTAGTTCTACAATGTCACCATGGTAACGCAATATCCATTTTTTGTCATCGTGGTTTTCAATACGCCCGAAAATTTTCAACCATTCTAAAAATGTCTCTTCTTTTTTTGGGGGTATAGTAAAAAAAACTTGATTACCTTGTTGTTCAATCGGTGCAATATCAATTACATCACAAAGATATTTTCCATTATTCCTTGCAAACCATCCTCCATTGAAAACGAACTCTTTCGCGTATTTTTCTGACAAAAATTCTCTACTTGATGAATTGATGATTTCTTCGACATATTGTTTTGTGTCTTGGGGATATAGGGTATCAGCGAGAATAAGAGGCTTTCCCGACCCGCTTGATAAAGGACAGAAAAGACATCCCACCCGTGCATTACCTTTCAGATATGCATCATTGATAATCAGTTTTTCACGGAATGTGTATAGCCAAAGCTCGTGGGCTGACCAATTGATGAGCGGTTGAGCTTGCGTTTGATAGCTAATTTTCTTTCCTTCATCAATGTCATTGTACTTACTACGACGCAAACTTTCATCACCGCGTACACCAACAAAACAGAGAAAATACGCCGGCGAATCTGTATCTAAATATTCGCGGCGAATCCAAAGAATGGGAGGCGTGCTTTTGTGTACGCTGCAACACCATCTTAAAACGCGGCTTGGAGGTCCGAATAATTTCCAGTTTTCAATTGCGGATTTCTCTGCTTTTACTTTAATAAACTGACGTTTTTGGTATCGCTTATCGTGTTGTACTTTTTCCCACACATCATAAGTGTCCGGTAACTCCATATCCGTATCACTAAATACAACCGGAACCGTAAACGGTAAAACCCGATGACATAAATCAAGTAAAAGCATTGAATCTTTGCCGCCGCTAAACGCAATATATTTCACTCGACATTTTTTGTCATACTGAGTGTACACTTCTTTGATTCGTTTAAGCGTGTCCGCCACAAGCGCATCAAGAATTTCCTTGTTCTTTTCGCACATTCTTTTAACGTTTACGGGCTTTAATTTCTTCTTACCGTCAAAGTAAAACTCGGCTGTAATCGGCTTACCGTACTCAATTTTATTAAGTTGAGCAATTTTTTTCCCGTCGTAAAAGAATTGATTCTTTTGCGCCCAAAGGAGCGGCTGCATTTCGTTAGGATCGAAAACAAACTTGTCCTGAAAATTGTAGAGTAAAAGTTCAGAGGCAAAAACGGGGCGTAACTCATTCGCCACAAACCGTTTCGTTTGCGTCGAGAGAGTATAGCCGCAAGTTTCGTGATCCCAATCGTATGAATACATTAGATAGCATTGAAATTTTGTTATGTTAGGTCTGTCATTCAATATCTGTATTTCTCAATTTGAATTGACCGCCTTTCCATTCTCTTGCTTCGCCATGATAATGCTGGTCAATCAACTGGCGAAACGTTTTTTTATTCGGTATTTGATACGTTTCGTTAAAATTCGTTTGGTACGTCAACGAAAGAATAACATGCATTGCATCTTCTGAAACCGGCAGTTTGACGGCTTCAATTTGTATAATTGTCTCGTTAATTTTTTCGGTTAAATCCTCCGGTATTCCAACTACTTCCTGCTGTTGGTAACAAATAATTCCGTTAATCTCCGTTTGTAAAACCTCCGGTAAATAGTTTTTGACAATTGCCGATAATAAATCAGCGTCCAACGCAGGAATATGGTTCAAAATATCATGTTCTGTTGCCGTACCATAATTTTCATCTAATCTATCTTGAATGTGCTTTACTAATTTTTGTTCCGTCAATTTACGGTCAGTACCGATTGCCCTTGCTAACCGTATCCCGACCGGATAAACATTGAAACATTTATATAACTGCAATTTAACTAAAAATATTTCAAAGTCGCAAATGTTATCGGTGAGATTTTTTATATGGGGCAAATATTTTTGCCAAAGTGCATTAAGCGAAAAACAACCGTATCTATCAATCCAATCGTCGGCAGTGATGAGAATATTCAGACATGTTTCATCATCGGCAATTTGTTCGGGGAAAAAATACACGCCGTCGCTACGTTCAAATGCTTGTTCTTGTAATTCCTTGATGATTTCATCATTCCATTTTCCGTTTCCGATACGTTCTTCAAGCAGACGTAAAGACATCGGCTCAAATGTAAAACCGTTAGGATAATGTTCAATAAGAAATTCTTTGTGGTTCATTTTATCCAAATAACGTACAGCCTTCTTGTTTATATTCCTCTATTTTGTCACGCAAATCTTCAACGGTACACTCCAATGTTTCCGCCATGCATGTTATGCAAACCATTCTGTCTTTAGGTTGATTCCGATTGATTATTTTTTTGTTTAATGCAACGGTATCTTTATCAACAAATTCATTACAAAAACGGCACTTTAATACTTTTTTTGTCATAGTTCCTTCAAAGAAAATGCCGCGAGGTTTTTACCGCCGAATTCTATCGGATCTAACAATTGTAATTGACTACGAATAATTTCACGCATTTTAACTGCCGGTCGTAAACAGTATTGGTTGAACTCGCCGCGTACAACCGACGTTGCATTTATCCAATGTGGAAAGAACAATTTGAGGTAGGCAGTACAAACCCGTAAAACAGCCTCTTTGTCCCGCGTGTCCGCACCCGGCGGATAATCAACGAGTTCTTCAACAACATTACGGTAACGCATACATTCGGATTGCTTTCGTAACAAGTGCATAATTTCCGTAAAATATTCCGTGTTCAATGCCCATCCGTTAATTTTGAGATTTTCCGTCATACGGGGAATATTGTTACCTTGAATGAAGCCGTGAAACCGGTCAAGGAGTGCGGATTCACGGAAAATAACCGGCAATGTTTGAAACATATCTTTGGTAATATCCATATCTTCACGCGGAATATTGCCGAGTAAAATAACGCCTGCCGTGCCGATAATTTTATTTTGACCAAAAGTTGCTTCTCCGCTTTCCATGTACGCTTTGAGCGCACCTTGCATTTCGTTTGGATCGTCAAAGCGAATTGATTGTATTTCGTCCATTGCGATAAAATCGTAGGCAGAGACTAATCCTGTTTTTTTTGCTGCAAGATCGTAAAACAATTTTGCCCGTGTCAATGTTCCGCCGCTTGCAAGCCATCCATACTTTCCGACACGTCCGAAAAGATACGATTTTCCGGTTCCTTTTGGGGCAAGTTCAACAAGATTGACACGTGGTTCGATAAACGGCAAAATACGCGTCAAGAGTGTATGTTTTTCAAACCAATCAGAATAACCGTCAGGATTGTAGTCAATCGCACCAAGAATAATATCAACCCATTCGTCAATATTAAATTCCTTGCGAGCTTCACGAAAAGCGTCAAGATTAACTTCGTAGGGACAGAAATTTTTATAATCTAAAAGCGTAAGTTTTCCGCCTTTACTTCTGCCGGATTCGTTAATTTCTTCCGGCGTGATATAACCTAACTTGACCAATCCCCATCCGCCGGACGTGTGCATTACTTCGTCTTTGATGCGTTCCCAGACGTAATCTTCGATGTATGTCTGATTATGAGTTATGCCTAAATCACTGATCTCGAAGGAGTAATGATTTGATCTGATGTTAAATTGAATATCAACTCTTGCAAGAAATTTTTTCGTTTCACCATTTGAACGGGCGGTATCTTCGAGTGAAAGTCTCTGTTCTCTTCGCGGAATAATGTCGGCAATATACGCGACTAATTCGTTACTGTCAGCAATTCGCCCGTCATTTCCCGCCTTTCGTTTAAGTATCCAATCACGCAAAAACGCCGGAACAGCAGCAGATAAAAATGTTGCCATTACGGTCTGATCTTTGTAAACAGTTGTATCGGGAAACACTTCCCGCAATTTGTTGACGTTATACATGATTAAATATCAAAATCATCTCGTTCTTTTATTTGTTTTATCGGTTCATCTGTAACTGGTTGTTGTATTTTTGTTCCTTTGATATTACTAAATACAACAAATGGTACTAAACGTTCTTCGGGAGTTGCGCCGCCATGTAATTCGTATTGTTTACCACCTTGTTTCGGCAAACGGTTATATCCTCTTACAATCCAATATCGTCCGTCCAATGTTTCTTCGAATTCATCAGGACAATATTGTTCGTTTGGTTTTTTGATATATCTCCAATCGTCGGGGTTCTCGTGGGACGGATTATCCAAAGTCCTCGCTAAATTCAGTTCGTTCGCGCGTACCGCAAGACGTGAAGCCCCATGATCAGAAGTTAAAATAATTCTATCAAATTTGTGGATGTGTTGAGACAATATATTAAAAATTTGCGGTAATATCTTATCCAATTCTTCGGTAATATTTTCATCGTATGTATTCAAATGGTGTAATTCAATACCATGATGAACAATCTTATCCAATGCTTTAATGTCAGACAAACGTTTACCATTCCAGTTAATTTTGTTAAACGCCGTAGATGTGGGCAGATTCACATAACATACACAATGTTTTTCGATTCGCAGATGATAATGTCCTGCTTGATGAATGATGAACGGCAGATATTCCGCACTCATCGCGTCAACAACAAGTAACGCGGTATTAGCATTGAATTGTTGTAGCAATAAATCGCGTGATTGAATATTTTCCTGTTCAAATATATCAAAAGCCTCTTTACAAAAGTCCTCTGTTACATCATTAAGTAATTTGAACTTTCTGTAGCGTGCAAAATAATCGGTCAATCTTTTATCACCATAATCGTATTCAGAGAGATACGCTTGTAATTCGGGGTAACACCGATACTGATTAGGAGTGAGTTCCGCAAAACGTCTTATGATTTCTACGTGTTCTTCTTTCGTTTTATTATTGAGCCATGGTAGAACAACTTTTGCGGGTAAATCTTTCGTTTGCTCCACGAACCGCGGAATAAAAGTGGTCTGTCGGTTTGGGGCTAATTCTTTAATCGCAACACTCCGCTCTTCACAGAAATTTATGTTTTTCGCTACCAAAATATCAGGCGGCGGAGCAATGTAAAGTAACAAAAAGTTGTCTGCCGTCAATTGTGGTAATTTTAAAATACGATGTAAATATGAATCCTCTTTAACAGAATTGCGCAACATCCAAAGCATTACTTCTTTCGTCGTTTCGTCCTCCTCCAGCGAAAATCGTTTTAGTGCAGTTTTCAACACATCGCTTAATCCTTCAGGGAAAAAGTGATGTTGTATTACTTCAAGGCAACGATCTTTATTTTTCAATTCCTTCGTCTTATCTAATATCCATTGCAAAATTGTTTCAGGAAGCGGTTCTTGAACTTTACAAAACTGCCGCATAAAATCTGCTAATAAGTGAATCTGCTTGATAGAAGAATCCAAACCGGCAATATTTCTATCATTGTCCGGCAGTGCAACAGTTATTGTTTTATCTTCACTCGTCGGAAAATTTCCAACCGTTACAAGATAATCCCTAAATGAACCACAAACCGGCGGCTCGATCTTGATCCAACGCTCATCAACAAGAACAACATTCAGATTTTTAGAATGACAATCACCGTCAATGTAAACAAGTTGTTGGCTTTCTTTGTATCTTGGATTTTTAAATATTTTTTCCAGATCGTTTTTCCATGTTGACGAGACAATAATAACCGTATGCAATTTTGAATTATCGACAAATGCCCTTAACCTCGCAAATGCCATCTCGCGTTTTGTTTTCTCAAGTAAGACAAAATAAGCATATAACCCCGTAACAATAGATGGTTTGCTATTTATCTTTTTCAAAAGACGTTCAAACACAAGATCGGGCATCGGTAGAAATTGTTCTTCGCGTGAAATACAATCGGCTATTGAGATTTTTTTGTAACCGCGGTCGGCATGAAATTGAGTCAAACTTTGCGCAACATCAAAATTAGGAACAACGAGAATTCTAGCACCTTCCAATGTTTTTTCTTCATTTGCAGTCTGTGTGTAAGATTCAATTGCGGTCATCATCTCACCTCCAAAATTTCCAATAAAAGATCAGATTCTTTTTGAAGCATTTTTCGCAAAATATTCTTTGCGTCATCACCGGACATTGCGTCAATTTTTTGTTCTGCTGTTACAAGTTTTCTTTGGACATCATCAATTTCCGGCGGTTTCCAATCCTGTAACTTCTCTTGTATCGTCTTTAATTTGGGAGACGAAAATTCTAACGGTTTTTCAATGATCGTTTGAATTTCCCTTGCCGTTTCAGGATTGTCAACAAAAAGCATTTTTGCCGATAAATGATTTTGTGTTGTCCAGTCATTCGGCGAGTCTGTTTGCGTTTTTTCCTTCCAAAGATTTTTAATTTGAACAGCAAGCGATTTTGCGAAATATTCCTGAATAATGGAACGAACCTGTTGGATAAATGTTGATTCATCTTCACCTATTCCATTCGGCAAAGAATGATATATTTCTTTGAAAGCATCTTTGTTTATTGGTAATTCGTTACCTAAACAATCGTAAAGAATATCAGTTTGCAGTAAATTCATCGGGTCAAAGAATAAAGTCTGAATCGTCTCCTTATTAGATTGCAGTATCGGAAGTATCATTTGAGTAATATCACCTTCCCTTGCTAAACAAGCGAAAAAAGAATCCATTGTAGGAAACTGACGCACAATTATTGTTTCCGGCACTTTGCTTTTGTTAACTGCTGTCAGTAAATGTTGTAGCGTATTTTGATATGAAACAAAACCGGATATTTTCAGTAGCGGTTTCAACTCTTTGATTACCTGATATTCACGCAAAACACAGCTGAATACTTCAGAGTAATCATCCTTGTTCCAAAGCCAACCTGCCGTTTTAACGGCTTTTTCTTTTATTGTTTGGCAATAACGAGTTGTCAAATCACCGGTTTCTTCGGCAATTTGTTTCAAGTCAGGCATTGTCTTATCGA
Source organism: Planctomycetaceae bacterium (assembly GCA_031257725.1). GTDB lineage: Bacteria > Planctomycetota > Planctomycetia > Pirellulales > Thermoguttaceae > WRKP01. Next base: position 7,855 of record JAIROD010000790.1, read on the forward strand.
CATACATTTGGAATGCTTCGCTAAAAACGTCAGTGCGAATGTATTTTGTGAATGCTGCCGCTAATCCATCTGTTTCCAAGAGAATTTTTCCGATTTCGACGATGTAATTTGTCCGGTCGTCGGTCTTACTTTTAGAACTAATTAAACTTGCGCTACAAAAGTTATCAATAACTTGCCGATACTTTTCGGCTTGCGGGTCAAATTTACTATATTAAAGATAGTCCGGCAAACACCAAAGTGGCACACGTCCTGACACCGTTTCAATACGTTCCTGTATTGCTGCAACGGCATTATCGACTGAACCGTTATTGTCAATATTACAGCCGAACATTATACCAGCCAGTTCAACAAATGTTTTCTCTTCTTTTGATAAACGACAGAGCAACTTCTCATCTTTGATTTTATTAGCTCCATCGTCAGAAACAACCGCTCCGATGATTTCGACTAATGCATCACTGTCCAGTGGTTTAGTGATTTGTCCATTCGTCCACTGTAAAGGCTGTTTTTGGTGTAGAAATTCCTTTAACACAAAACCGAGAATAAATGCCGAGTACGGAACACAACGCAAACCAAAAGGCGGACGCTGTAACTCAATGTAGAGTTTTCGAAGCGAAAATGTTGTATTTTTACCAACCGTATTGTCTAATCGTTTTAAACACTTATCGCGAATCTTCGTCAACGAATGTTGCGGATTTTTTTCAAACCAATCAACATTGCCGGAAATTCCATTGGTTTTGAATGGGCGAATGACTTGCCCTGTTACGCCTTTCACTTCAAAATAGATACCTGATTCTGCCCATAGTTTCAAAGCAGGAATTTTTGTATCGAAAGCGTTCCTACTGTCTCCGACCAGATCATCAACACATTCAGGTAATGTTTGTTTGACAAAGTTGAGTAGATAAGGTTTTAACGTACTCCATTGTAAATCACGTTGAATTTCCGGTTCATTGTTTTCAATCGGTTTGTATCCAATCAGTTTTTGATTTGTGTCGGTAATTTGGCGTCTCCATTGTTCATCGTATTCCGCAATCGTTTTCTCATAAATTGATTTTGTTGTTTGGTCGGTTGCTAATTCCTTTCTTGCCCACTGGTCAACGTATTCATCCCAGTGCCGTCGATCTTTATCACAAAAAGTAGTTTCCATTGTAAGAAACACAATACGGTGGTTGTGAAAATGTTTAGCAAGAGAGAGTATTTTTTCTGGAATTTTGAGTTTTTCATCTTCGTCTTTTGCTAAAATAAACTGAACAAGAATCTGATTGCCGCTATCAGGAGCAAACCAGTCCCGATTTTGAATGTTCATTGTGATTGAATCAACGCTGGCAACACGTACAACAAACCGTTCTCCATTATTAAATAATGTTTTAATTTTATAGGTAAGTACTTCTCTTGTTTTTTCTGCGAGAACAAGTGTGTTGAATTTATCCCGTAACTTTTCAATTTCTTTTTGTACTCCGCTTTCGTCAAGATTTGAGCGGAACATTTCACAACGATCATTCACAATACTAAAACAATGCTTTTGTTCAAGTTGTTTGAGAATTTGTTCAACTCCACGTATTTCCCCATCGCCGACAAAACTGGTTACAATATTTTTGATGGTTGGTTGTAACAGTTGATGTCCTTTTGCTGATTGCAGTCTTGATAACAAACTGAATAGCAATACAGTTTTGAAAACGCGTTGTTCCTCAGGTTGTAAACTGCTTGATTGACGAATATATTCTGCTTTGACTTCGGAAATGTTTTTATCTTGTCCCAGATCATCACGTTCAACAAAATATTTCCAGAGGTAGTCAACTGTCAAGTATTGTTTGTGTGTAACAGTCGGACCGCCGGATTCGATAAACTCATGAAACTCCGAACCTTCCGCTTCACTTTTAAGATAAGCGAATAAACTCCGTTGATTTGACCCGATGAGAGTTGCCAGATGTTTCAGAACAAACGCTGCCATCGGATGAATCGGCAAAATATTTTTGAAAGATTCCTCTTGAATATCTTTCTCCTCCCTGAAATCTATATCAACAACACCCTTAATTCCATGCCAAAGTTGTATGCGTTCTTGTTCCCATTCTTTTGCTTTTTCCGGAATAATTTGGAATGCGTCAGCCGCTAACCGAAACGCGGTATCATTCGGCATGTCCAACGCCTTAAATTCGAACCGGTCATTTGCCTTTTTTGCACTCTCTGAAGCAGCTGCAAGATAGGCGTCAATTTTCATGTGCGTAACAGGAATAAAATAAAACCGCCCTTGTTGCGCCGCCTCCGCCAATTCTTCAAGCGTTTTCAATTCACTCCGGTTTTTGTCGATAAAAGAAGCAAACTCGTCCCAGATAAACACGAGTTTACTAAGTCCGTTTTTTTGCAGAACATTATCAATCCAATTTAATAACGATTGTGATGACAAATCCAGATAAATCGACCTTTCACGTAAAACCGTCAACGTATCACTTAACAATTCATCACGAAGATTTTCATTTTCCAAATCTTTTTTCAGATTGGCGAATGTTTTAATATGATCTTTTAAGTGTGCAAGGCGGTGTTGAATAGAATCTCTGGTTTGAAAGAAATGATCTCCTTCTTCTTTTACCCGATTAACAATTGTTTCAAAATTACCTTTTGGCGGAATGACCAATTGACGTTCTTGTAATTCCTTGACAATTGCCTGTTCAATACGGACAAGAAATTGTTCCTTTGCACCGACGGCATCGCTGCCGGTGTCGAATACGGCTAATATGCCGTATTTACGAAATTTTTGTAAATTTTTTCCGATTGTTTCGGCGGTAAATTGTTCTTTACGTTTCGTGAACCATTCGTTGACGCGTTCATCTGTGGCGTTGAGCAATTTCTGCAACACTAGTGCTGCAAATGTCTTACCTGTCCCATACGGACCTGTCAACCAAACGGACTTCCTGCCGCCTTCCAAAGACTGCAAAACTGATCTCAAAAATCCAATAAATGTCGAATGCGGGAAAAAATTAAGCCACATATCCGGATCGCCGGCAAGAGCCTCACGAGTCATCATTGGGCGGTATTTTTCGTCTATCTTAAAAAAATCTTTGTATCGTGTCATCGGGTGTTGTTACATTAGTATCTATTTGTAAATATTGCTATTGCAATATTTACGCAAATTTATTGATATACATTATTTACGTAGTGTATATGATACATTTTGTTGTTAAAGTTGTGTTATTAATTTAGAAGTGGGTAATAGTATAGTTTATTTTTTTCGATGTCAAAGGGGGAGGACGTAATAATGGATGGGAGCGTTTGTTGTTTGGGGGCAAGGATTAGGGTTATCGCGTGTTCAATCCGATTCTTTTGATCATCATTCAGAATTTAACAGCGCGAGCTTGCCCCGTTGTTGTTCGACTTAACCTCAAAACACGGGGTAAACCCTAATACTACTGTAATCGTAATATATCAGTGAAATATTTGTAATATATCAGTGGAATTTTTCGGAGATTGAAGTTTATTTTTTACCACCCCTGCCCCTCCGAAGGAGGGGAATTATTCCCCTCCTTCGGAGGGGCTAGGGGTGGTCATTCGGAG
>JAIROD010000801.1 GCA_031257725.1 Planctomycetaceae bacterium
GACATAATAATTGATACAAACAAGACAAATAGTAACTATAGTGGACCGTTTGTTGTTTCTGAATACAGATTACCATTGTTATTTATACCTAATCCGCAAATATACGGAATGGAAGAAAACATCAACGGTCAAAGAGTATACTACGATAGAATCCGAAAGAAGACAATTTTTGTAGTAAATAATAGAATCATCGAGATTACACATAGAGGAAAATTTTTAGTTTATAATGGAGTTAGTATTTTAATCGAAAAAAATTCAACTCTAAATATCACCATTAACAAAGATGGTATCATGTCCGTTACCCGTACAGCATTTATCAATAATTGAACCGGCTTGGTAATATTGCTCACAAATGATTTATAATACAATTAATAAACAATTGACGCTAACGGCGGCGAAACACAATATCAGTACGGACATTTGGATGGTTACTCTCGTTAACTGATCCTATTTGGTAATACGGCTTCTTTGAGTATGATTCACTGGGACATGCCATTAAAGAAACTAATCCGTTACCAAACGGGAATAATAACCGGTTACTTCATGAAGGTGAAAACGTTTATGAATATGACGGCGAAGGCAACCGGATTTCCAAAGGCGCAACAAAATATTTGGGGGTTCATCGCAACCGTTTAGTCAAAGTCGAAACACTAATGAAACAAAAACATCCGGTACAAATAGTATTTTTCAAGATAGTAATTTCTATTATGTGCCGAGAAATGTAATCTTACAATTTTACGGAATATTACGATCAGACAGGAATTTTATGTGGAATAAAATTGTTTTCGGAAGTATGATATTTTATATGCTGCTAATACCTCCATCGGTATTAACGCAACTTGAATCATTTTTTGACAACGAATATCAAGAAATATCGTTAAGGGCGCGCTCTGTCACGCCCGTTGGATATTAACACCATGTAAAGATCGGCAGTTATTTGTTACACAGTTGTTTTAGCCGATGTTCTCAACGCGGGAGCAACTTATGTGCCTGAACCTTCACGCATTGTTGTTGGTGATGATCTTGTTACAGGACATTCAGCAGACAATCTTGAACCGCAAGAATTGCCCTCAAACAACAAATGCTCCCCTTTCAATTTTCCAGCAACCATTTTGCGATATTGAGGATTTTTATACCTTCTGTTTCCAATTCGTATTCGTCGGTGGTGAGCAGATATTTGGGGTAGTTGTCTTTTATTTGTTGCAAGGGACGGAGTTCACGTTGTTTAGCGGCGGTTTCCTTTGCAGTGTAGGCAACCTGATAGTAAGCCTGTTCGCCAATCTCCGACCGAGTAACAAAATCCACCTCGCTCTCACCGTATTTCCCTATCCATACGTTGTTCCCGCGACGTAATAATTCAAGGTAAACCACATTTTCAAGAATAGACACGATATCTTGAAAAACATTTTTTCCTAACAAAATATTTCGCAACCCCACATCCGCAAGATAATGTTTTTTCACAACCTTCCGGTTGCGGCTCTGAAGATGGTTTTGAAGACGGCACTGAAATCTTCCGCCATCAATGTTTTAACCTTGAGCGATCACGAATTTTTATAACCGTTGGGATGAGCGGTGTGCCATTGCCATGCGGAAGCAATTACTTCTTCAATATCAGTGTGTTGCGGTTGCCATCCTAACTCTTTTTGGACTTTGTCCGAATTCGCAAAAAGCCGCGCCGGATCGCCTTCACGCCGTGAACCAAACACCGTCGGAATTTCCTTGCCGGTAACTTTTTTTGCCGTATCAAGAATTTCCCGCACAGAATAGCCCCGACCAATTCCAAGATTATAAAACCGTGCATCACCCTCTGATAACGTCTCAATACCAAGAATATGAGCCGCAACAAGATCGTTGACATGAACATAATCCCGAATACAAGTTCCGTCCGGCGTCGGATAATCAGTTCCAAATACCGTAATATTATTGCGTTTTCCCATCGCGGCAAAAAGAACAAGCGGAATCAAATGCGTTTCCGGCTGATGGTCTTCGCCAAGGTCGCCTTCATCGGACGCACCGGCAACATTGAAATAACGAAACACCACAAAACCAAACTTAGAATCTGTAGCAACAATATCCCGCAATATCTGTTCGACAAACCATTTTGATCGTCCGTAAGGATTGATCGGCTGTTGTTTTGTTGTTTCAAAAATAGGCGTTTCTTCAGGTTCGCCGTAGGTCGCGGCAGTGGAACTGAACACAAACCGTTTAACGCCAACTCGTTCCATCGCTTCCAGCAGACTCGCCGCTCCGGCAGTGTTGTTGCGATAATAAAGCAACGGTTGCCGAACCGATTCGCCAACACTGATCAACGCCGCAAAATGCATGACCGCATCAATACGGTGTTCACGTAAGATTTTTTCAATCCGATCCGTTTCCTTTAAGTCAACTTGATAAAACGGAACATTATTCGGAACCGCACCACGATGCCCGTAACTCAAATTGTCTAAAACCACCGGAGAATGTCCGGCTGCATGCAATTTACGAACAGCATGAGACCCAATATAACCCGCACCGCCTGTAACTAAAATGTTCATGGTAATTAATAGTAATTGTCTATTTTGTTTTAACCTTTTTAACACGAAATAACAAGAAAAAGACAAAAGTGTATCTCTGATCATTCAATTTTTTATTTTCAACCTATTAATTAATAAATTAATAAATTAATAGTTAACGACGGGGTTTACCCCGTGTTTTGTGTATAAATAAAAGTCGAACAGCGCGGGGCAAGCCCACGCCGTTAACTTTCGGTAAATTCTGAATT
>JAIROD010000832.1 GCA_031257725.1 Planctomycetaceae bacterium
TTATTTTTTACATAAATTCAGTAATGTTCCTCCGCCCTGAAAGGGCAATATAGGCTAGCCCGCCGCATCGCGGCGGGTTCAATTCCCCACGAGATAAACGCCCTGTAAGGGCAAAATAGAGTTAATAGGTAATATATCAGTGGAATTTTTCGGAGATTGAAGTTTATTTTTTACCACCCCTGCCCCTCCGAAGGAGGGGAATTATTCCCCTCCTTCGGAGGGGCTAGGGGTGGTTATTCGGAGGAAACGACTGAATAGTTAAAAAAAAATATTTCACTGATATATTACGTTAATAGCCCTTTTCGCTAACTGAATGTCTATTAACGATTACTATCAACAATTAACTAAATGTGCTGCCCTTTCAGGGCGTTGATGGCGTGTTACCGTTACCCGCCGCGTTGCGGCGGGCTAGCCTATGTTGCCCTTTCAGGGCGGAATATTACAGATTTTACGCCAATAGTATAATTTACGTCAAATTAATTGCGACAATAAAATAGACGGTTACTTACTATTTTGTCCTTACGGGACAGAACCCCCAATCTTCATCGTGATCAAATGACACCCCGCCGCGATGGAATTAATAAAACAGACAATTATATTATGAACGATTTTTCCAAAGCGGTTTTTCCGATTATTTTTATAATAGTAATTATTTTTTTGCTGTTTTTCAGCGGTATTCCGGGTTTTCGTGACGGCGCCCATTTTTACGCGCCATTGTTTCAATATCTTCACGACGAAGTTGCGGCGGGACGTTTGCCGCTTTGGAATCCTTACGAAAATCTCGGTCAACCGCTTGCAGCAAATCCGACAACCGCGTTTTTTTATCCCGTAACATTGTTCACTCTTGGAATTGCCGTTCTTTTTCAGATTGATCCGCTTGCAATGTACACCGGTTATGTTGCCGGACATTTTTTATTGGCAATGTTTTTGTGTTACCGTTTAGGAAGGTGTTGGGGATGCAGCCGTGAAGCGGCAACACTCGCCGCACTTTGTTACACTTTCAGCGGCAATGTCTTATTTCAATGGAATAACGTACCTTTTTTAGTCGGAGCCGCATGGCTGCCCGAAGCGTTTCGTCAAGCGGACAGAATTATTCATCGCCGAAAAATTCGTTATGCAATCGGTTTCGGTATTGTTCTGGCATTGATGATTCTCGGCGGCGATCCGCAAACCGCTTACAACGCAATACTTTGCGCCGCAATTCAATGGATCGTCGAATGCCGGAAACGGAAATTATGGCAAAGCAAAAAATTACACTGTTTTTCGTTACAATTTCCGGCGTTTGATTTTCAATTATTATTGTTTCTTTTATCGGGAGTGATTGTTTTTTTTCTTGCGGCAGTTCAGATATTACCATCATGGGAATTGGGAACATTTTCAGACCGTACTCTGGCAACACATCGCCAAACGATTTATTCTTTTTCGGTTCCACCGTGGAGGTTTGTTGAATTTTTTTGGTCGGGCGCAGGCGGTTGGCAACTTCCGGAAAATGCCCGATGGTTTTCCGCATTACCGCACGATAACGAAATTTGGGTTCCCTCGTTTTACATGGGATTTTTTCCGGCATTGCTTGCCGTTTTTTCATTCCGCCATCGCCAAACCAATATTGATAATATTCGGTTCAATAATCATGTTTTTATTTCATTTATTGTCTTTCTGATTTTTACTTTGGGTAGTTTGGGAAATTGGTTTATTGTTTATCCGATCCTGACTTATTTACCGGGTTACGGAATATTTCGTTATCCGGCGAAACTGCTAGTAGTTGCAACGTTAATGTTTGCGCTTTTGGCGGCGGTTGGTTTTGACCGGTTACGACAGGAAATATTGTTTCGGCGGCGTATCGAAATGGTTCTTCGGTTTTATTCGATACCGGTTATTTTTGTTTTGATTATTGTGTTGTTTCGAATTGATATTTTCCCCAATGTTCCAAACTGTCCGCTTTTCGGAACATTCAACGCCGAAACCGCCCGAACCGGACTTTTATTCACCGCAATTTCCGTCGCGGTTTTGTCTCTATTCTTTTGCCGGACAATTCATTGGAAATCCGCACCGTATTTTTTGCTCTTTTTCGTTGCGCTCGATTTATTGACGGCAAACGCCTGGATGTTTGCTGTTGTTCCGAATCATGAACGGAATATCACAACGTTTTTTGATAACGAAATTGCGTGGAAAAAAATACCGGTTCGGATTTATCGTTTTCCGGTTTGGTATCCGGAAGAATTTGAAACAAGTTCATCGAAACAACGTCTTGCGGAAGCAATTCGTTGGGACCAAGAATCGTTTTTTCCAAAATATACGTTACCGAAGCGAATCAGTGTTGCCGATGTTCGCGGAACATTGTTGCCGAAAGACTATAGCGTGGTTGCCGGAAAACTCCGTTCCGAATGGAAGTACGGCGAACCGGGTATTTTTGAAACACATCTTGCCCGTCTCGGCGTTCAGTATGTTATTGCGCCGAATCAGATTCAACTTGACGCGGAACGGATTGATTTGTCGAACAATAAATCAATTTGGAAAATCCGTCATCCGCTTAAACGGTCTTATGTTTTGTTTGAACCGAACCGGTTGATAATTGATGTTTCACTTAAAGAACCGGAAACCGTTGTTATTCCCGAACAATATTGGTCAGGTTGGCGGGCTTTTCTTGAAAACGGTAACGAAATTCCGGTTAAACGGGTTGAAGAGGTGTTTCGCGGTGTTGATTTGCCGGCGGGGCGTCACCGAGTAACCATGATTTATGATCCGCCGCTTTTCAAACTCGGCGCAGTATTGAGTTTAACCGGAATTATTGCAATAATTTTTATTCTTATTTTTTATAACTATTGGGAATCTCTAATAATTC
>JAIROD010000864.1 GCA_031257725.1 Planctomycetaceae bacterium
AAAAAATTTATTTTCAGAAAATTCTATAATTCGGCGGCGCAGCGCGAAAAAACAACCTATGATATGGCAATTGTATTAAATGTTCACGAATATTTGTGATCATTAATCTGTTCGTCCTGTAGAAACAAAATTCCGTTGTGTTAGGGACGTTTTGGACAATATCATTGGGCGGAAATTGTGTATTATGTATTATGTATTGGGAATCTCTCATAATTCAGAAATTACCGAAAGTTAACGGCGTGGGCTTGCCCCGCGTTGTTCGACTTAACCCAAAAACACGGGGTAAATCCCGTCGTTAACTATTAACTATTAACTATTAATTATTAATTAATAGGTTGAAAATAAAAAATTGAATTATTAGAAATTTCCCCATTATGTATTAAGGAGAATCTCATGTTTTTTCGTTGTAACAGTCTGAAAATTGTTTTGGCGTTTTTGGTTTTGATTCTTTTGCCGGTGCAGGGAGTTTTCGGTCACGAAATTCCGAAGGGTTCTTTTTCGTATCCGAATCCGAAAACGGTTGGGGTGAATCCGAAATTTATTCGCGGTAAAACATCCGGTGCGGTTCAGCGTGACCGTTACGCAAAGATTTCCGAAACAGAACGTCAACGCCGGATTGCCGAAGATCAATGCAATCAGGAAATCGAAGGGTTTGAACCGAAAACCTGTCCGCTCTGTGAAGAAAATCCGAAAACTCCTTGCGGAGAATGTAAAATGTGTCAAGCGGGTTTTCCGTGCGAAAAGACGTTGTGTCGTCATTGTGTTCAGCCGCGCAGCCAAAATATGCCGAACTCTTGCGATTTAACCGCCGGAGATGAACCGTGTGGAACCTGCGACGCTTGCCGTGAACACCGAAGCGATCCTTGTGAACATGCAGAGGACGGTTTTGGACCGCGCGGCGAGTTTAATCCGTATAAGGAACCGCGATTTCTGTCGGTTATTCCGCGTCCGCTTCTTGATATGTACAATAATGGAGCGAGAAAATTTCCGGTGTACTATAATCCGGCACCCTATTACAGACCACATTGGAATCCGTCGCTTTTTGCGGGTTATGCGCGTCCATTTTCATTCCGTTGGTCATGTCCGTTGTGCCATAAAGACCCATGCGAATGTGATCAACCTGGTTTTGCCGGTCAGGTTCCTTATGCGTACACTTGCAAATTTTGCAATAGAAATCCTTGTACCTGTACTCAGGATATTTGTAATGTTACAAAATCATTGGATCCGAAAGGAATTCGTCAATCGTTGGCGGACATGAAAAAAGATTCCACCCGAATTCAAGATGCTGAAATTCGTCAAAAAGAACAAGAATCAAATACGTTACAAGATCACACCGGTCGGCTTTGGGAGGACGAACCGCCGTCAATACTTCATGACGAAAGAAAAGAACCCGAAACGGAACAACCGAAATTACAACGTCGCCCGCTTCTTGACACGCCGGACTCCAATCCGGAACCATAATTACGCTCCAATGTTTCTGTACATAATACATAAATGAATAGGGAGTGCTTGCTGTTTGGGGACAACCCTGCTTGAAGTCACCCGCCTCAAAACAACAAACGCTCCCGCCTAAGGGGAATTGGTTGACTGTAACAGTTAAATCCGTTAGAATGGGAAATGTTTGTGAGTAATGATGGTAATTGGTAATTACTGAAGAAGTCTGTTTTAGGGGCATTGGTGTATTTGATGAGATTGATTTCATGGAATGTGAACGGCTTACGAGCTTGTTTGGGTAAAGGTTTTTTGGATGCAATCAAACAGTTAAATCCGGAAATTGTTTGCCTTCAGGAGACGAAAATGCAAAAAGGGCAAGCGGAAATTGATCTTTCCGGTTACGTCCAGTTCTGGAATAGTGCGGTGAAAAAAGGTTATTCCGGCACCGCTATCTTTTCACGTTTGAAACCATTGGCGGAACATTACGGGATCGGTATTTCAAAACACGATCAGGAAGGGCGCGTGATTACGCTGGAGATGAAAGATTTTATATTGGTCAATGTTTACACGCCCAACGCACGTCAAGAACTTGTCCGATTGGATTACCGAATGGAATGGGAAGATGATTTCCGCACTTATTTGCAGAAACTCGATAAAATCAAACCGATTATTGTTTGTGGTGATTTCAATGTGGCGCATCAGGAAATCGATTTGCGTCACCCCGAAACCAATCACGAAAATCCCGGATTCACCAAGCAGGAACGCGGTAAGATGACGGAGTTACTGAATATTGGATTGACGGATACTTTCCGAACACAATATCCCAATATTGAAGGGGCTTATACCTGGTGGAGTTTCCGCAGCAACGCCAGAGCAAACAATTCCGGTTGGCGTATTGATTACTTTTTAATTTCGCAACGCTTGATTCCTCGTATGACCGATGCGGTTATTTATCCCAAAATATTCGGCAGTGACCATTGCCCAATCGGACTGGAATTAGTTATTAGTCAATAGTTAATAGTTGTCTATCGGCAACTTAAATAGTCATCATTTCATTTTCATGTTTTTACGTGAAAGTTGATAAATGAATTGTAATCATGACAATAAAAATAACAAAAACAATAGGTTGAAGTTGGTGAACGTGCTGTTGGTATGAATCCTGAATTGACGGATTCGGAACGTTCCGCATTTTTGCCCGATCCC
>JAIROD010000010.1 GCA_031257725.1 Planctomycetaceae bacterium
CAAAAGAAAAAGATCACATTTTACCGTTAGCGCAGGCACTGGAAACATTGACAAGAAACGCCGATTCCGATGATGAAACAAATATGTAATACAAAAAAGGGAATCTCTCATAATTCAGAATTTACCGAAAGTTAACGGCGTGGGCTTGCCCCGCGTTGTTAGACTTAACCCTAAAACACGGGGTAAACCCCGTCGTTAACTATTAATTTATTAATTAATGGGTTGAAAACAAAAAAATGAATTATTCGAGATGCCCAAAAGCTGATTATTTCGGAATTTGGGGGGGGTAGGCGACCTTTCGCCGAAAGGTTGCCTACCTCTTGAATCAAACAAAAACAACCAATATCATGCCGTTTGCGGTATAATTTGCCCAACTCGTCAACAGGAAATAGTCCGGAAGTTTTTGATCAGTGTAACGGCGGGTGGGTTGTTCTTAACTTGTTTATCGTGTATAGTTTTTGCCGATACATTTTTTCAAGTTTAAAAATCCTGATTATTTCCTATTTTGGGGGATCATTTGATTACGATGAGTATTAGTATTTCTGTCCCGCTAGGGACACCATATTGGTAGCAAACGAGGTCGATTAAAAATGTTCGTCCCGTTAGGGACGATATGTTGGTAAAAATTGGAATCAATGCCAAATAGAAATTTCACCAACATTGCGTCCCTTACGGGACGCGGATCATTTTGTTATACTGTTTTCTACCAAGATGTCGTCCCTAACGGGACGAAAATTGGCATTATTCTCCAATCACTGATGCCCCCCAAATTCTGAAATAATCAGTAAAATTCATGCTATACTGTAAACGGTTAGCAATGGGTTGTTTTAGGAACGCAGTCGTCCCGACTGCATAGAACGACGGAACGTTATTTTATGGTTGCGGGCGAGATGCCCGCGTTCCTAGAAAAGACCCTTTTGTTGCCGTTTATAGTATATTTCAATCAATATTTAACTCATGGGTATTATTCATTTTTTGACGCAAACGCTTCGTCGTCTTTATGATTGGGTTCTTTCGTGGGCGGATACGCCGTATGGTAGTCTGATTCTTTTTGTGGTGTCATTTGCGGAAAGTTCTTTTTTTCCGGTTCCGCCGGATGTTTTACAAATTGCTCTTTCAGTGAGCAAACCGCGCCGGGCATTTTGGTATGCAACCGTTAGTCTGATCGGTTCTGTTTTTGGGGCATTACTTGGATATTACATCGGGTTCAAACTCTGGGAAATAACTCATGATTTTTTCTTTGCCTACGTTTTCAGTCAGGAAAGTTTCGGCAAAGTAGAACATTTATACCATACTTACGACTTCTGGGCGGTTTTTATTGCCGCATTTACCCCCATTCCTTATAAAATTTTCACCATTGCGGCAGGCGTTTGTCATATCTCACTTTTCATGCTGTTTGTTGCTTCAATTATTGGTCGTGGTCTAAGGTTTTACCTTGTGGCGTTGCTGTTTTTCTTTTTTGGTCCTGCCATTAAAATTCAGATCGAAAAATATTTCAATTATCTGGTTATCATCCTGACTATTCTCATCATTGCCGGATTTATTGTTATTAAGTATTTGATTTAGCGTTTAATGTTCAATAATTTGTCTTAACAATTGGTTACACACACAAAAAAATAAGGCGATGCGTATTATTCTTGGTATGACCGGTGCGAGCGGAGTGGTGTATGGATTGCGGTTACTTAACGTGTTGCAACATACCGATCACGAAATTCATGTTGTGATGAGTTCTGCGTGGCATACGGTTGCCCGTCAGGAACTTGGACTTCGGTACGCGCCGCCTCAACCCTCCCACTCCACCTTCATTCACCGCCCCGACAATTTTAGTGCGGTTATTGCCAGTGGGTCGGCAACATTTCATAGCATGGTGGTAGCGCCTTGTTCCGGGAGTTCACTGGGTTGTATTGCCGCCGGCATCAATCGGCATCTCATTCATCGGGCAGCAGAAGTCCAACTTAAAGAACATCGTCAACTTATTTTACTCATTCGTGAATCACCGCTTTCATTGATTCATCTTCAAAATATGGAACGTATCACGCTTGCGGGCGGAATAATTCAAACTGCGTCGCCGCACTTTTACACGGATCCGCAAACAGTCGATGATTTGGTCGATTCCGTTGTTGCCCGGACACTCGATTTGATCGGTATCAACCATGAACTTGGAAAACGTTGGGAATAATGAGGAACGTAACCGTTTATGGAATTGTCTGTTTTGCCGACCACAAAGAATACAAGTAATTATTCAGTAGGGAATCTCTAATAATTCGTATCTATTCAGTGGTTTGGTTGTCTTTCCGAATATTCCCGTCCCGTTAGGGACGACATCTTGGTAGAAAACGGTATAACAAAATGATCCGCGTTCCGTAGGGACGCAATATTGGTGAAATTGATGCTTGGTGTTTTTCTACCAATATTTCGTCCCTAACGGGACAGAAAAAGGAACATTGACCGCGACTGAATAGTTACCTTTTTTTAATAAAGTAATAAGGTTGGTCTTTTATTTGCCTTTTGGCTACTAAGGTTGTTTTGTTTAGAAAATCAGGTTGGAAATAAGGTTTTTTTGAACTGTTTTTAAGTTAGCGAAAAGGTCTATAGAGAAAAAGGATGCACAACATCATGTCGCACATCCTTTTTAACAGTGCTATTTGGACAAAAGGAACAATTGGAAAATTCCGAACATCCTGTTCATATTACCAACCATTCTCTTTGTCTTCCATGCAAAAGGTTCGCTGATCGAAACCAAAAGGGAAACCATTTGGAGAAAACCCAGTTTTCAGGGTGAAGCAACCCTGTCTCCGCAATGGGTTGGTTTGGACTGGCGATGCGTTTATTTTGCCCGTTTAATTGGATTAACCGGAAAAAAATAACCACACACATTCCCGGTGAACTCTTCCCCTCCTTAGCAAGAATGCCGACAATGCACCACAGGGAATCCTTCCCTGCCTGCGTTATTTATCGAATAATCGTCCTGTTGGAATTGACTCCGAAAATCGACATAACACAAAAAAATCGAACAACTCCCTACCTCGCAACCGGATTATTACGATTGGACAAAATTTAGCCAACAGGTAAAACAATATCCTTCTAAGGATTTGATCATTCAGAGAAAAACAAACGATTCATCAATTTATTCGATATTAGTTGCGATTTCAGTCGATTAAACAATTGGTTCGAGTTCTTGAAAACGCGGAGATGAGCCATTATGATATATCCGATATGATATATCCGAGTGTGTTGAACTTTCCTAAAACTCCAAACGTTGCTCAGAAATTTCACGCTTCACCGATGGACGGCAGGTTAAACTTGAATTGAAACCGTCTTGAAAAAATTTGTTGGGTCGGAATTTATTATGAAGGAATGATTATGAACTCATTCAGTAAAACATTTTTTGTTGCCGTTTTGATGGTCTCCGGTTTTGTTCCATCCGTTTGTGAGGCTCAAGTCTCGTACCCGATTGTGCAACGCCCAATCTATTCGTATGGATACCCTGCGGCAGGTTATTCCATAACGGATTTTTCGAACCTTCCCCCCGGTGTCGCACGGACAAAGACAACATCGCAGGAAAACATCACCCAACAACTTACCGAACCGTCGTGGACACAAAATGTGATTAAAAATGAAGATCGCTTTTTTGATTTTAAAACAGTCGCTAAGGGCGTTCATGCGGAACATCGTTTTGTTCTTAAAAATCCGTTTACGGAACCGGTTCATATTGCCAGTGTTACATCAAGTTGTTCGTGTACGTCGCCGTATATTCTGGATAGTAAGGACGAAATTCAGACTTATGAAGAAACAGCGATTGTTGCCCGATTTCGTACCGATTTATATGAAGGCTTGAAAAATGCAACGCTTACTGTTTTTATTGATCGTCCTTATCGTGCCGAATTTCAGTTAAATGTTCGCGGTGAAATTCGTTCTGATATTTCGATTGAACCGAATCTTATTAAACTCGACAATGTCAAAGAAGGCGAAGAAGTAACGCGAATTTTGAATATTGTCTATTCCGGTTCCAATTCTGCATGGAAAATTATTGATTTCAAAAGTAATAACGAACATCTTGACGGTAAAATCCTTGAATTTCAACCGACATTGGGAAAAATAACGGCAAAAGTTCAGGTCTCGCTTGATGATAAAATGCCGCGCGGTCATTTTATGGATCGTTTATTTCTGATTACAAACGATCACGAAAGTCGGCGGGAGATTCCGGTTCTGGTTCAGGGAACGGTGGGAACGGTGATCAACATCACCCCAAAAACCGTTTTTCTCGGTTATTTGAAATCGGGGGAAGAATCATCGGCTAAGAGTGTTATCATTCGGGGAACACAACCTTTTCGAATCAAAAAATTCCTTTGTGATAATCCCAAAGTCGAAATCAATTACTCGCCCCAAGAAGATAGTCCGCCGAAAACCATTTACAAAATCCCCATTCGTTATACGAATCCGTTGGAAGGTGAAGGATCGCCGACCGATGGTAAAATGCGTGCGGAAATCAATGTCGAAACCGACATTCCTGATCTGAGTCCAACCTTCTATGTTACGATGGCAATTAAAAACGAAAATGAAGAATAAATTCCCAGCGTTCCTAGACGGGTTGCTAAATTAGGTAATCCTTTCACCTGAACATTTTATAGGGAGATAAGGGTAACTGTCTATTTTAAACACGAAACACACTAAATTTCACGAAACACACTAAAAATTCCATAAAATCCTTTTCGTGAAATTTCGTGTGTTTCGTGTTAAAAAAATTGTATCTATTCAC
>JAIROD010000023.1 GCA_031257725.1 Planctomycetaceae bacterium
CCGTCAACAGGGACAAGTCGGCGAGTACACCGACGCAACCGCCCGGCGGTCGGTTGCCTACCGCGACTGAATAGTTACAAATAAACTTCAATCTCCGAAAAATTCCACTGATATATTACCGGGACGGGAATATTCGGAAAGACAACCAAACCACTGAATAGATACCAATAAATTACAAAATAGGAACAAATAGGAACAAAAGGGACAACTCCTCTTAAAATAACGTTGAATATGTATGTCTAATAATTCACGAATCTTAAAGAGAAAATCTTAATAAAAATCTTTTTTCGGGTATTTTAATAATTTTTCCGATTCTACGGTTCCATGAACACTGTGACAAGATTGGCAATTTGTTTCGGGGGCGGCAATGGAAAAATGCTTTTTGGTGAACGATTCACCGCGATGACACTCCAAACAACTTTCATTGCCCTTCCAATGTCCAAGCGTTAACGCATGACCTTTTCGTATCATGTCATCAGAACGATCAATCAAATGATGACATTCCTGACAACGATTCGGATTACCAATATCTTGGTGTATGGACAAAGGTTTCCAGTTTTCCGGCGGTTGAAGTTCTGATCCCGCCACAAAAAACTTCGATTCAATACCCATGATCAGAATGCGGTGAACTCCAGGTTCCAACCATAACCGCGCAAGCCATGTGTTTTTACCAAACTGAACATCCCAAGAAACCGGAATATTGTCCACCCTCAGCAACACCCTAGAAAACGGAACACCCTGAACAATTTCATCAGATAAATCCCATGTACAAAGTATTGTAACCTCGCCGCTCGGAACACAAGAATTAGGAAGCGGTGAAAGAATTGAAAACCGTGATAATATCTCTTCCAAACTCATCTCTCTCGGCAGTTCTTTCAGAATGTTTTCCCTTTCCCGATCCTGTTCAAAATTGACATAAAATTGATCGGTCAACTGAATCGGAAAACCAAGCATGTCCATCGAAAATTCAAAAACAACAAAAAGAATGATCAGTACAAAAACAAACATCATCACCGCAGAAATGATCATCCCAATAATCCGCAAATGAGGCGGATCAGGAATAGGGGTGTTTTCCGTAATGAATGATGTAAATTGAGTCACTGGAACACTGAGTTCAATAAGCAATGTTTACAAATAAGTGTGGGAACATTGGAAACCAATAGACAATAATACTGAAATCCTAAAATACATAATATATCAGTGGAATTTTTCGGAGATCGAAGTTTATTTTTTACCCCCCCTGCCCCTCCGAAGGAGGGGAATGATTCCCCTCCTTCGGAGGGGCTAGGGGTGGTCATTCGGAGGAAACGACTGAATAGTTAAAAAAAAATATTTCACTGATATATTACTAAAATACTGAAATCCTGCAATTCAAAATTTCGTCTTGACACCGCAAAATAAAATCCCTATTCTTCTTTATTAAATATCGGGAATCTCTAATAATTCAAAATTCACGGCTAGTTATAGTTAATGGTGCGGGCTTGCCCCGCTCACACACACAATACGGTGTGGTGTACCTCCGCCGTTTGTTAGAGGAAAACCTAATAACGCGGGGTGAACCCCGCCGTTAACAAACAGTGAACCTCCGCCGTTTATTAGAGGAAAACCCAATCGTTAAAATTATTGTCTCAAAACCGGATGAACCATGCAATACGATTCAGGCACAAAAAAATTTTTTTCCAAACAAATCAACCTGTTCTATTCCTTAAAAATGGTTTGGATTGGTTGTATTGTCTTGATCGGAATTATTTTTCCGATCATCTCGCCTTCCGGCTGTTCCCAACTCAAGTCGAATAAGAACAACTTGACTTCCGAAAAGTTTTCTTTCGAAAGTGCAGACGGAACCTCAAAACTTATTGGAGATTGCGCCAATATCGGTAATTATCATCCGATTCAGGTTCAAGGTTATGGTTTGGTCAACCGCCTGCCCGGAACCGGATCGGATGATGTCAATTCACTGGAACGCCGAATGGTTTACGATGAAATGACCCGAATGGGAATTCATGATGTTCGGGCAATTCTGGCGGCTCCCACCACTGCGGTGGTGAATATTCTTGCTTATATGCGTCCGGGAATTCAGGAAGGTGATTTTTTCGATGTCGAAATTCGGTTGCCGCCGGAAACCGGAACCAAAAGTTTACGCGGCGGCTGGTTAATGACAACAAGACTTGACGAAATGGCGTTTATCGGCGGCGGAATCAAAGAAGGTAAAACTCTCGCTCTGGTCGAAGGTCCCATTATGGTCGATGATCCGCTCGCCACCGAATCCTCCAACCCTTCCGGATTAAAACAAGGAATTATCCTCAGTGGAGCCCGTGTTAAAGAATCACGGTTTTTGACGCTCAATATGAAATCAGGCGCCGAATCAGCATTCGCCACCGACCGAATTGCCAAAGAAATCAATAACCGGTTTTTCATTGCCGCCAGTCAGAAAAAAGGAATGGCAACCGCGAAAACGGATTCGCTGATCGTTCTCGATATTCATCCCGATTACGCCAAAGATGTTGCCCGATATGTTCGGGTCATTCAGGCAATTGCGTGTTATGAAAATCAGGCAAAGCAACTGCATCGGATAGAACGTCTCAAAACAGAACTGTTAATTCCTGAAAAATCTCAACAATCGGCGTTTCAGTTGGAGGCAATCGGTAAACGAGGAATTGAAGCACTCCGAAACGGTTTGAACAGTCCGCATGTCGAAGTCCGTTTTCACGCCGCAACCTCGCTCGCCTATCTCGGCGATGGAACTCCGGCAAAAATTCTCGCCGACATCGCCCGTAATGAACCGGCTTTTCGTGTCTATGCGTTAAACGCACTGAGTGTCTTGCGAACCGATATCGAAGCGGAAATGGCGTTGCAGGAACTCTTGCATGTTCCCAGTGCGGAAACTCGCTACGGAGCTTTTCGCGCCTTGCACAACAGAAATCCATACGACCGGACAATTCGCGGTGAAAATCTTGGTAATCAATTCAGTTATCATGGGATTACAACCAATGCTCCGGCAATGGTACATCTTTCAAAATCAAAACGTCCTGAAATTGTACTTTTCGGCTCTGATATTCATCTCCGACAACCATTTGGTTTGGAAGCCGGAGCAGTTATTTTCGTAAACGGTCAGTCATCGGAATCAGTGATTGTCAAGAAATTCGCACTCAACGGTGTGGACGAACAACGGGCGGTTTCAAATAAACTCGATGATGTCATTCGTGCGGTAGTGGAACTCGGAGGAACTTACCCCGATGTTTTCCAAATGCTCGTGCAAGCGGATCAGATGAAAGTTTTGTCCTGCCGGTTGGAAATTGATTGTTTGCCGGAACCAAACCGTGTTTATCACCGACCCGGAACCAGTGAAGACGACAACGCGGATCCATCGAAAAAGAAAAGTAAAGGTGTTTGGGAACGTATGAATCCTAAAAATTGGTTCAACACCAACCCCGGCGGTAATTCCTCCGACTTCGAAGGAACAACCAATACCTCCGAAAGAGAATAATGAAAATGCTCTTAGGGATCAGATGTTAAGGTGCTAAAGGGTTAGGGAGTTAAGGGTTAGGGAGTGAAAAAGAAACATCGGACTGCGTCCCTAATCGCTCTAATGACCCTAATGTCCCTTTAAGTAAATTGGAACAGACTACGCAAACTTTGTAAATAATTCCGTGTGCGGCACTCTCCACTATCAACTGGGAATCTCTCATAATTCGGAATTTACCGAACGTTAACGGCGTGGGCTTGCCCCGCATTGTTCGACTTGACACCAAACACAGTGTGAACCCTATCGTTAACTATTAACTGGGAATCTCTCATAATTCGGAATTTACCAAAACGTTAACGGCGTGGGCTTGCCCCGCATTGTTCGACTTGACACCAAAACACGGTGTGAACCCCGTCGTTAACTATTAACTATTAATTAAATAGGTTGAAAATAAAAAATTGAATTATG
>JAIROD010000047.1 GCA_031257725.1 Planctomycetaceae bacterium
TCACCAACATTGCGTCCCTACGGGACGCGAATCATGTTGCGACACCATTTTCTACCAACATGTCGTCCCTAGCGGGACGGAATTTTTTGATCGTTCCCTTCGATTACTAATGTTCCCCCAAAAATGGGAAATAATCAGCAAAAAAGTACGCCAAGACAGACGACTGAATAGTTACAAAATCTTTTTTGGGAATCTCCCATTATTCAGAATTTACCGAAAGTTAATGGCGTGGGCTTGCCCCGCGTTGTTCGACTTAATCCCAAAACATGAGATAAACCCCGGCGTTAACTATTAACTAGTTCCGGTTGGTTTAAGTTTTGTCAAATTTACCAGATTACTCGGAATAAGATGGATTAAGTGAAAAAAACTTGAAAAATTTGCAATACATTTTAAATGTTATTTTACACTCCCTACCACGAATGGCAGACTTGTGATTATGAACCGACCAACGGAGAGAGTAAACAAAGTACCGACAAACGAAAGCGAACCAATGCCGATGTTGGATGAATATTGCGGTCCGAAACAACCACACTGAATATTAAGTCCGCTCAAGAAAGCAGATAACTGAATGCAAAAAAATACGCCAAATAATATCATCGTAACTATATTTGCCGAATCGACATGCACACGCAAAATAAAACATAAAGCAATAGCCAATTGTAATAATGGTAAAAGAATAGCTACCAATTGACCTATTCCCGATCCCGTTAAATTGTACGAATAAACGCTACCAAGAAAATAATATGGATTTTCTAAGTGTGGAATCGCTGCGACTAACATCACAAGACCGAAAAACCATGTCAAAACAAAATCAAACACTCGCGTCTGCGAACATTTATTTTTCACGGTTTCGTTGTTTTTTGTATATTCTCCCATTCTTGATACCCACCACGAAAAATTGAAACGTTGTAATAACCATTAAATTTTAAGAACGCCGCAATACTATCAGAAAAACGACAACCTGAACTTTGGCAGTACAACACAATTTTTCTTTCCTTGTCAATACCACGCAAAATCTGTTTTCGTTCGGCAAGGTTGGAATTTATCGGCAAACTAACGGCTCCAGGTATAGTGCCTTGAACAAAGTCCTGACGATATCGCGTGTCATAAATTACAACCGGTTTTTTATCTTCTATAATTTGCAGCATTTCAGAAATAGCGATTTCCGGTACATCCACGGCATAATATCGTCGGGCAACTTCAGCAACGGCTGAAGGATTATTCAAAAAACCAATCGGACTTAACGTGTGAAAAGTAACAGCAACAAAACCACAAAATACAAACAAAGATACAGTTTGAGAAAATAATCTCCACCAATACTCTCTGCATGTTGTTACTGATGAAGGTTCCATTTTTTCGTTCCAAAAATAAGTCTTGTACAAAATACCGCATCCGATAACTAACAACACACACCAAAAGTAGTCAAGTCTTACTTGCCAACACATTTTGTCATAAACAGGTTTTTCTGAAAGAATAATTGCAAACCCGTCCCATAATGCAAGCAATTCAGCCATTGTCAAGTGTGCTAATTCGTGTGGCGTATCCATAATACGAACGCGATTCCCTTCAACCCCTAAAAAAGCAACCCAATGATTAAACTCGCTATTATTGCCATCACGAAAATGCAATATCATCGGATTTTTTGCATCTTTGATTTGCCTCCAAGTCAGATTTGCACAACATTTTCCATGAATATCGTACTTTTCTGCCGCTTTAATCAACTCTTCGGCAGTACTGCCGCGAAAAGAGCCAACGTAATCAGGCGTCAGAATTTCTTTAATTTGTACTTTTTTGTCGAGTGTTTCCAAACAGGCACAAAGAGAATATATACCACAGTAGGGACCTAATGTAATAATGTTTTTTAAATCAGGCTGGGTAAGATTATCAGTTTGCTCTTCGGCAACTACTATACCAAACAAGAATAGAAACCCGGATATACAAAAAATATTACGTAACATTTCGATTTTTTTTTCTTTTATTTATTTTGATTTTTTATGAATTTCCATAATTTTCCTGCAAGCGCTAGAAATATTAAGATAATTCCTGTAATCATAAACCAAAATCGTGATTCATTAATACCGGGTATAAACCTCTGACCTTGAATCCGTGCCAAAGCCAATGCGTCGGTTAACAGTTCAATTTTACCGTCAAACCAAACATATTGAATTTGCGGAGCATCCTGCATATACACAAGATTATAGTTTGGAATTTTTGATGAAAGCTGAAGAGAATCAATAAAATTATCTGGAATGACAGACACATTATAGATAGAATAATCATTGTTGAATGTAGATACAAAGGGTTCAACCCGCCCGTCATGATATATTTTTGCTTCAATTGATGTTGTTTTTTCAATATACTTACAGGGAAACAACAGCATACTCGATTTCGTATCGGAATACTCCAAAACGATTTCACGGCTTTGAACATTACCATGCATCAATCCCTCAACCGGACGAGAATATTTAATTTTAGTTAAAAAGCATTTTTCTTTTTTCGTTTCAAACCAAAACTCCCAATTTTCTTTGTCGCGACTACCCGACAGGTGATGTGAAAAATGGTTCTCACTCCGTTTTTTGGAGGCAACATTAAGAGGAATTGATTTAAGAATATTTGTTATTTCAATAACTTTGCCTTGCTGCGTTGAGAAATAACCAAATATCGTAGGGTGTAAATTGGCAGTTATTGCAACATCTGCTGCCATCGGTTTCAAACTCGACACTACGACATATTCGTTATTGTCGTAAAATACTTGCAAGGTAATATTTTCACAAATACGAGTTTCAGTTATACCGGTTTTAGAAACGTTAACGTAACTCCACAATTGTTTTTTTCCATCACATTTGATTTTTCCGCTTAACCCGTTCTCCGCTGCATCTGAAAATTCATAAGAAACGGCAGGAATGGTTTTAACATACTCATCATATTGACGCACAATATCCTCTACCGCCAATGACTGAGAGAAAACCACACAAGGACATAACAAAACAGCAAGAAAAAATACATACTCTTCTGCTGTTATCACAACACTTTTGTAAGTCTTAAATTTCATAATACCCCTTAACACTTTTGTATTCCAATTCATTACCTTCAAACCGAAAAATACTTACAGTTCTTTTGGAGATTATCAGAAAAACCGTAAACAAAATCCGCGCGTTAAAAAATTTAAAAATACCTTCAAACATCGCGATCTTTAATTGTACTCTAATAACCCCCAAAAAACTGTAAATACTATTTAAGCATTAGCAAGTTTTTTTACAACTATTTTTTACATTCCGTTTTATAAGTAAACGGTTCATGTAAACTACAACCTGTTTTTTGACTACATTGCCACGGTGTAACTGTTGCGCCGAGATACGTTACATCGATCGCGTTGGGGCTTGTTCCGCCATTAGCCGCGGTCATATACGCATGCTGGGTACATGCAACATTCGCCCCTGAACAGGTAATCGGTTGTGAAACCGTAGAAGCGCAATCAGGGAGTTCAGATGCACCGTAAATTCCTGTACTCTCCTGCATCGTTCCAGTACTACCGATAACGACCGCTATAACGATTCCAAGAGCGTAACAGATACTTCCAAAATTTGTCATTGGTTTTCTCCTTTGTAAAGAGTGGGTTGGTTTTGATAACTACCCGATAGCAACAAGCTACCAATAGCTGGCTTACCAAAAACATATACGCATTGTACTCTTTTCTAGCAATCCGTCAATAGGGGCAGATGGACATTCTATAAAGAACTACTAAAAACTCACTTTTCAACGAACTTTATACTCATTACACTTTAATTTTCGGTTTTTAAAACATACGCAGGATGCGTTTCATCCCTAAAAATAAGCATATTCCGTGATCATTTCAAAAAACAAAAACCGAATTTTAAAGTGAGAAAAGTATACCATTAAAAACAAAGTACTTTTGTTCTTTTTGTCTCCACTTTTTTATCCTCAGTCAGTTTACTATACTGTCAACGGCATGATATTGGTTGTTTTGTTTGATTCAAGAGGTAGGTGACCGTAGGTGAACGCCATGGGTGAAAACCTTTCGCCGAAAGGTTTACACCCACAATCGCAACGGTTGATCTGGTTTTCTCCTTTCCGTCCGCTCCCAGGTGCAAGTCGGCTATCGCCGTATTAATAAAGATGTTTCGGCGAAACATTGCCTACTTTTTGATACCACACCTTGGAGGAGATTTCAAATAAAACAACCAATTTCTACCCGTTGACAGTATATTAGTCGTTTATTAATTTTATGAGTTCTGTATGCAGTGATTGATTGGCTACGGCGCAAACCGGTGCCGGATCATTGAAGGTGATTGGCGAACCGTCCGGTTGTGTTACGATTCCGCCCGCCTCACGGACAAGCAGTGTTCCGGCTGCCATGTCCCACGGATGACATTGGAATGACCAACTCGCGTCCAACCGCCCAGCCGCAACAAACGCTAAATTTAACGCCGTTGAACCGGTTCGCCGAATCGCCTGACACACCGAAATTGATTTCAAAAATGTTCGTAAATCCGGATCATTCTCTTTTGTCATCGTCGGAAAACTAACAGAAACCAACGCTTCGCCCAATGTTTCCCATGAACTAACATGAACCGGTTTTCCGTTCAAAAAAACGCCTTGCCCTTTTTCCGCCGAATAAAATTCATCCGACATGGGATTGTAAATCACTGCACAAATCACCTCGCCCTCATAAAGCAACGCAATTGATGTACAGAATAACGGTAAACCATGAACATAATTCGTTGTTCCGTCCAACGGATCAACCACCCAACAATATTTTGAATCACCGGATTTATCCGGCGCAGCAGGCATCACCGTAAAAGGTCCGGCGGTTGTTTCTTCGCCTAGAAAACGATGTTCGGGAAAGTGATCGAAAATGGTTTGTTCGATCACTTGTTGTGCGGCAACATCCGCTTCGGTAACAAGATCGAATAAATTCTTTTTATGCCGGACATGAATTTTGCCGAACATTGTCCGAAGAATTTCACCGGCAGACCGCGCCGCTGATTCGCAAACAGTTGAATAAGAAGATAACATTCGTTTGTTGTGTTGAAAATGAGGTTATTATTAAAATGATGTAATAGACCTTTTCGCTAACCCTAAACATGATGAAACAACACGAACAGGTTTATTTAGGAAAGGAAAGGAACGCACGCGTCCCGCGTGCATCCCCAGAGTTAGGGTGAAATGAGACATTTGCGCTAACTCATGCACGCGGGACGCGTGCAATCCTTCGGTTAGCGCAAAGGTCTATTAGTTGTTTTTGTTTGATTCAATAGGTAGGCAACCTTTCGCCGGGAGCGTTTTCCGTTTGTGGGCGATGGTTAATGAGAACGGGGAACCTCTAATAATTCAGAATTTACCGAAAGTTAACGGCGCGGGCTTGCCCCGCGTTGTTCAACTTAACCCTAAAACACGGGGTAACCCCCGTCGTTAACTATTAATTTATTAATTAATGGGCAGAAAATAAAAAATTGAATGATTAGAGATGCCCGACGGTTGTTCTTTCGCCCTGAAAGGGCAACACAAGCCAGCCCGCCGCAACGCGGCGGGTAACGGCAAACACCGTCAACGCCCTGAAAGGGCAATAGATCATTGAGAGTATGTGGATAGTGAGCGGAATGATAGAGGCGGGGGGCGTGTAATCCGCGT
>JAIROD010000056.1 GCA_031257725.1 Planctomycetaceae bacterium
TAGGGACGACATCTTGGTAGCAAACGGCATAACAAAAATTATTCGCGTCCTGTAGGGACGCAATGTTGGTGAAATTTATATTTGGTGTTTTTTCTACCAACATTTCGTCCCTACGGGACACGTGTTTTTGATTGACCATTTTTTCTACCAATATTTCGTCCCTAACGGGACGGAATCTTTATTTTCGCAACCTGCGCTTATTCGCGATTGTTACCTGCATGATTTACTCTGTCATGGTGCCAACGCGGGGTAAACCCCGCCGTTAACACGCCCAAACCAACCCCCCCCCCATCTGCGATAATCTGTGTAAATCTGTGGATAAAAACAAAAAGGATCATCCACAGATTTTCGCAGATTGTTAACGGCAGGGGTTACCCCGCGTTTGGTTAAGCCGAACAACGCGGGGCAAGCCCGCGCCGTTAACGCCCCAATCAACAAACGCATCCCATCTGCGATAATCTGCGTAAATCAGTGGATAAAATAAAAACAAAAACCAGACTGTTTCAAAGAATTGTCCACCGATTTTCGCAGATTTTCACAGATTGTTAACGGCGGGGTTTACCCCGCGTTTGGTTAAGCCGAACAACGCGGGGCAAGCCCGCGCCGTTAACGCCCCAATCAACAAACGCATCCCATCTGCGATAATCTGTGTAAATCTGTGGATCTATTTTTTAGTACAACCCCTAAAGGGGTTGAGTTTCGGGGCGGTACTTTGCCGCCGGTTCGGTATTTACTAACTGGCGGCGGTTATTCACATAAAACGCCTACGGCGTTAAATCAAACCAAGGCGTAACATGAGATCATAAAAAATCATCATCACTGAAAATTACCTTTTATGATTATTTATCCCTGATTGCCTAATCCCCCACTATGTCCCTCTGTGCTGATTCTTTTTTCTTTAAACATTTTTTTGGTGTGATGCCGATAAAAGCGATGATACAGTCATTTTGGCTGGCGTGAACGCATTGACCGGTTTTACCTAGATTGCCCGGTTTTACGTCAATAGAAGACAAGGAAGTCTCACATGTTGCGTAGATTATCCATTTTATCCTTTTGCTTCCTTCTGTTTCTCGCTCTTTTTGCGCTAACAGCAGAGGGGCAATCTACTACGCGAACCTACCATATCGGAATCCCGCAAACTCTTGAAAACGGTGAACAAAATCCAGATTATCCTAATGGCATGGTAGCAAGCAATGGTTCTGATTATTATTTCGATTCACTCCAATCATTAAAAGATTATGTAAGTCAATACAATTTCATACAATACAACGGTGCAGGAACGATCATTGAATTAAAATTGTATTCTGATCAACAGATTCCCAATGATACCGGAGATTTTTATACGATTGCGTTACTTGATTCGGGAACCAAAAAAGTGCGTATCAGTTCTGCGGATGGAACACTGAAAAAAATTACGACTCCCGAAGGTAAACCGGCTAATGCCGATTTTTTACGTATTGAATCCCGTTCAGGTTATCAGGTTAATTTAGAAATTGACGAGAATATTAGTATTAGGGCAGGAAGTGCTACAATATCGAATCGTTACGCAACGAGTATCTTAGGCGGTGATTTTACAGCAAAAGGTGTTACCTACCAGGACGGCGGACAAATTTACGTTGCAAATACAGAAAATCTCCATTCTGTTGTCGATTTAACTGGTGCAACTTTTGTCGGAAATGTTGTAAGTTCAACAGAGAATAATGGTGCGATTTTATCTCTCAATAATATTGTCTCTGCGAATTTAAGTAATACAAACTTCAACAATAATGATGCCGACTGGCAGGTGTACGTTTTTACAAATGTTCCTACGTATTCGAATATCCGACTCGGAGCGGTAAAAGCAGGAACGGAATCGGTTCTCGGTAGCACCACCGACAATAGCGGAGGAATTTTCTTAGGTGGAACAGGTTCGGCATCTTATACGGTCGATATCAGCGGAGACGGCAATTTTCGGCAAAATCAGAAAATTGAAACAAATAATGTCAATTTTCTAACTGTAAATAAAACCGGTTTAGGAACATGGTTTGTTGCCGAAAGAATTACCAATAAATTTCATGCCCAAGAAAACGCAACCTTGAATATCAATGCCGGAACGCTGGACATGGGCGGCAATTCAAAAATTGAACTTCATGGAGGAAATAATACATATTTGTATTTAAGGGATAACAGTATCTTGAATATGGGTGATGCCGCTGTATTTGAGGTTCAGGGAGCCAGTGCATCTCTTAGTTTAAGCAATAATGGTACTTTAAATACCGGCAGTAATTCAAAAATTGATATTCGTGGAACAAATAGTGCTGAATTGAATTTGACTGACAGTACGTTAAATCTGAACAATAATACGGGTGTCGAAATTTCTGGAACAACGACAAATTTTGAGTTGAATGATAGTACGGTAACAGCAGGCGAAAACATAACATTCAATATTAACGGAACAGGGAGCACTGACCTGACGTGGAATAGTAGTACAGTAAAAATAGGAAATAATTCAGAATTAAATGTTAAAGGTTCAGATGTTTCCTTTACTATGAATAACGGAACATGGGAGACGGGAGAAAACGTACAATATATTGCCCACTCATCAGGAGATAACACACTTGATCTATCCGATAATAATAATGTTGTTAATATGGGAAAGAAATCAGGGTTTAGTCTTACCGATGCGAGTAGTAAGAGTTTTAATGGTAATGTCTCTTTAAACAATGCAAAAATAATATTGAATGGTGAAAACACTATCAAGGCAAATCAATTATCAATCTACTCAACAACATTCGATTTTGATAACAATGCCTTAAAAAATGATCAAGGTCTTAGTATTCCGGCTCTGACTCTTAATGTTTCAACAATCAATTCCGGCAACACCACTTTCGATATTCACGGAATACATAGCAATGTTAATAATCAGGAACTTATTCGGAATACTGGAACCGCAACATTTAACGTTAATGATTATAATGCTTTGCTGGACGGAGTCGATATTGGAAACAATAATTTACGGCAAAACGTTACGATTACTGCGGATAAGAATAATAAATCACTTTATCTTACCGTTGATTTTGAAAACCATATTTTACAATGGACAGGTAATGCGTACCCCAATACATGGAATCTGGAGGACAATAATTACAACTGGTACTATGAAAAACAAACTTTGAATTTGGGAGACCAATATGTCGCTACGGGTTATGTTTTTAATGATGCGGTAGTTTTCGATGATGCTCTTGTTTCGAGTAATAATAATACGATTGAAATTTCTAACAGCATTTATCTTTCGCAACAGACTGATTTTTTGACAGATCGAACAATACCATGGACGCAAGAAATAGTTACAGAATATGGAATGAGAATCAGCGGTACGAAAAGCTGGATATTTAATGGTGGTTCGATTAGTGATGATTTTAATCCTAATCCCGTCCCGACAATGCCGGATCAACGTAAACATGTTGCCCGATTGACATTCGATGGAACAGGAACAATTCAAATTAATAATGAGAATGCCAATAAATTTCACGACGGACTGCTAATCGGTAATAGTGTAACAGACGGCAGTCTGATTCAACTGAATGTTGCGCGTCCCGATTCATTAGGAAGCGGTGAATACGCAGGTGAAGAAACTGATCTTAGTACACAAAACGGTAACTATGTTGTTCAACATGAAGGTTACGGGATTATGTTCGTCGGTAATGGTGCTAATATTCAGATTTATGATGCAAATAAAATAGATGATATATTTGATCAACGTATTAAAGTAGAACAAAAATCAACAGGAACACTCAACATTGAAAACACAGAGCGGGAAACAATTGTTACTGCAAGTTCTTCTTATTACAAGAACAAAGATAATTTCGATACGGTCATAACTCATGGCGGTGTCATCGTTGTGGAAAATGACGCTTCGTTTACCATGACCGGCAATTTTCATTTCAAAGACAATAATAATTTTATAAACGAAACAAATTTTGATGGCGGAGTTCTTTGGGCTGGCACCGGTGCCGGTGTGATGATACGTGGAAATTCTTACTCATACAATGCCGCCAGTAACAACGGCGGTGCAATCTATTTTAGCGGCGGCAAAAACACGGAGAGTAATAAGGTTGCAACATTGAATGCTTCTAACTCCAACTTTAAGAGTAACGAGGCGAAAAACGGCGGCGCAATTTATGTAAAAAACAATGCCAATCTTTATCTCGAACAATCGGCATTCAATAACAATGAAGCCACAGTTAGCGGCGGTGCTGTTTATTTGAGTCCGAATGGAATCGGTACTACTATAAATATTAATAATACTTCTTTTAATAATAACCTTACTCTTAGCAATAATTCTCAAGGCGGGGCAATTTATGCCGGAGGAACAGGAATTACGGTTAATGGAACAGGCTCGTCTTTTGAGTACAATATGGTTGGTGAAATTTTGGTCGGTGATGATGGAAATATCATTGAACCGGCAAAAGGAAAAGGGTATCAGGGCGGAGCAATTTATCTCGGTGATAATGGTACGTTAAATATGTCATCGTCCCTGTTTGAATATAATCAAGTCAACACTAAAAAAACCGATAGCAGCGGCGGCGCAATTTACACCGGAACCGGAGCAAAAATCAATCTTAGTAACGGACGGTTGGAAAAAAACAGTGCTTATGCTGACGGCGGAGCAATTTATTCCGTTTCAGAAGATGGAAATACATCCGTCGGAAATCTGATTATTGACGGAACAAATTTTATTGCGAATTTTTCCGAAACAGCAAACGGCGGAGCCATTTTTACCGGTGATACCGTTATTCACGGTGAAGGAACAACCTTTTCACAAAACCAAGCGGCAAAGAATGGCGGGGCATTGTATGTAAATCATGCCAACAAAGATACTTTTGTCATCAACATCAATAATTCACAATTTGACCAAAATACTGCACAAAAAGGCGGCGCAATTTATCTTAATGCAACCGGTGTTTACAAAGAAAAGGACTCGCCGGAAAATTATCAATTGGTGTTGGATGTGAGCGGAACGCAATTTTTGACGAATACGGCAAACAACGGCGGAGCAATTTATGCCAATTCTTATACAACAGTCAACGCCAAGAATACTACCAATCTTCGACCAACCGTTTTTGGTGTTTATACCGGAGAAACAGAAAATATTGATCCGGATAATCTCAATAATGATTACGGAAATATTGCCTTACAGAATGGCGGAGCGATTTATATTAACGGCGAAGTGGATAAAAAAGCAACTTCGCAATTGAATGTTGACGGAGCATATTTTACAAATAATTTTGCAGGAATGGATGGTAACGGTAACGGCGGAGCAGTGTATCTTCATTATGCCGACGCCGAAATTGCCAACGCTACATTTTATAACAATATCGCAACCGACTTCGGCGGCGGTATCTATTACGAAAATGAAAACGAAAAGGAATTGACGTTGCAAAATGTTGGAATGGTTTTCAATACGGCAATTTCAGGCGGCGCGGTGTATGCTGCTAGTCAAACCAAATTATACGATAATAATTCGTCTTTTTCTGCTAATGAAGCAACACAAGACGGCGGAGCGATTTATTTTAAGTCTGAACAGTCGTTACTGGATATTACCGGAACACAATTTTTGAACAATATTGCGGCAGGAAATGGCGGAGCGGTTTATTTGCAAAACAATTCCGTAATCAAAACCAATGGGGCGGTTTTTTCCTCCAATCCAGATGAAATCAATGCGGTTGCCAACGCAACTAACGGCGGAGCCATTAGAATTGGTAATGCGTCGGAATTGTATCTTTCCGGCACCACATTTTCCGGTAATACCGCAGAGCAAAACGGCGGCGCGATTTGGATTAACGATACACGTACTAATTTAAAAACTTCAGATAAGATGAATATTCTGAAGATTGATGCGAGTAGTTTTAGTAACAATGAAGCGTTAGAAGGACACGGCGGAGCGGTTTACGCTAAAAATGCCCAAATCATTTCAAAAGGCGTTACGTTCAGTGGAAACAACGCCGAACAAAACGGAGGAGCGTTGTATGCCGAAAATTCCGATCTGAATCTTACAAACACAAACTTTAATTATAATAAAGCAGAAAAAGGCGGCGCAATTTATTTTCTGACAACCAATAATCAGGATCGGGAAATTACATTGGAAACAACCGCCAGTATCGTGAGTTCTTTTATCGGCAACACGTCGGGTAGTAACGCTAATTCAATTTATTTTGACGTTCAAGGTTCAGAGATAACTAAAATTAACTTGAATATCGAAACGGACGGAATTTTGAATATGAATGATCCGATGAGTGTGAACAACTCGAAACAAAATTCCGATCCGAATATTGTCAATCTTGATCTGGATATTGTCAAAACCGGAAGCGGAAAATGGTCGCTCGGAGGAATAAACAATTTTAGTAATACAAAAACCGGAACAACGGTCGATGTTCAAAGCGGAATTTTTGAGTTACAAAACGGCAGTGAACTTTTATTGACTAATGCGGATAAATCAGATCGTTTTGACTTGAAGGGCGGCGCAACTTTTGCAACATCGGGACCGCTCAATTCATCTGTAATCAGTAACCTAAAAACAACATCACTTGATTTTGCCGCCGGTTCGAAAATGCAACTTGGCGGCAACTTGACGCTTGATATTGGAAACGATTACACAATTGCTTCAGTATTAAGCGGCAACGGCGGCTTTATCAAGAATGATAACAACAAATTGACATTTACCGGAACAACCAATAATTATAACGGAAATGTTATGATTAAAGACGGACGTTTTGAAGTAGTCGAGAAAAGCGGTGTTGCCGGAAGCGGAAGTTTCGTGACGGAAAACGGCGATTTTGTTATGAAAACCGGTACGGAACTTTTGTTACACGCAGACCTTAACCGGCCAAGTCTTGTTGCGAAAACAGTTTCAATTGATCAGGTTCATTTGGATATCAGCGGAATCAGCAGTAACGATGATCAAAAAGAATTCATTTTGATTCACACCACCAATGGAATTTCCGGTAATTTCAAAACGGTGGATGATGGAAGTAATAATACGTTTACGAATATTGATTATCTCACATTCGATCTTGGTTTTCTGAATGACCGTAAAGATTACGGCGGAACGATTGGTTTACGTTGGTACAGCAAAAACGACGACATCGATGCCTCCGGTCAATTTACAATAGATGAAGGCAATTATTTCAATGTCGGAGTGGAACTTCACGACAACAACAATAATCTCGCTGCGGATTGGTCTGGAACCGCACTCGATAAATACGGACTCGGAACATTGGAACTTTCCGCAACAAATGCTTACAGCGGTAAAACAACAATTCATGCCGGTGAATTGCTTTTAACCAATAAACAAGGAACCGGACTCGGTAACGCGGTTGTTGAAGTACAAAAAAACGCACGGCTTGGTCTGAATTTTGACGGAGTGTACAATAAAACGATTACCGGTGCGGGACAGGTTGTTCAATACGGCGGAACAGTGGAACTTGCCGGAAACAACAACTACACCGGCGGAACGCTCTTAAAAGGCGGTGTAACAGAATTTACGGCGGAGAATCAATTCGGAACCGGTACCATAATCTTTGACGGCGGAATCTTAAGAAATAAAGCGGAAACAACGTTGAAACGCACTCTCCTTATTAAAGACGGTCAAACCGCTCAATTCGATACGCCGCTTTTCAGTAACAGTTCTGAGGCTTCGTTGACGTTTAAGGGGACGATTTCCGGTAACGGCGGATTGGAAAAAACCGGTAACGGAATTTTGTCCTTGACCGGAAAAAATACCTTTATGGAAACAACCCTTGTCCGTAACGGCGGTCTGAATATTGAAGGTTCCGTTCAATCCGATGTTCGTGTTCAACCGTTTGCAGCCGTTTCCGGCTCCGGTTACATTATCGGTATTAACGAAGAAAATGATAATGATCAAAAATATGAAAACGATCAATTTCATACCAACGGCGATTTATTTATTGCCGCTAACGGTTATTTCGATTGGTATTTTTCGCCGACCCAATCCGAATCGCAACCATTAAATGTAAACGGTTCTATTTATCTCGACGAAGGGGCAATTTTCCGTCCGCGAACAAATTCAACCAATTTTACAAACCAAATTGACAACTGGACAGTATTAACGTACAACAAAACGCTTGGCGGACAATTTTTAGCCATTGACGATACCTTTAACGCTTTTTACAATTTTGAACTGGATTATTCGGTTCCAGGTGAAATTCGAGTTAGCGGTGAACTGTTGAGCCGTCCGCGTGCGATGGGCGATGTGATTGCCACCGGACTTTCCATCGCCAACCGTAAACTGTACAGAAAGGCGTTTACCGAATTGTTCCGAGAAACCACCTACAGTAAAACGGCGGTTCGTAACATTATTGATAACGGTAACAACGGCGGTAACGGTTATTCTTCGGTTCGCGGACAAGCGATTTCACCGAAACGCTCTGTTTGGTTCACTCCGTCAGCCCGCGCCAACAAATTCGCCAGTACTTTTGTCGGCGGCACTTATAATTTCGAAGCTTACGGAATGCAAGCCGGTTCAACATTACGGTCGAATAACAACAGTTCACTTGGATTGATGATCGGTTATGAACGCGGCTCACTCAGTAACAGGCTTGACTGGATTCGAAGTCATGATTATCAAATCGGTTTGTATTTCGGTCATATTTTCCGCAACGGTACAGAATTTCGCAGTTTTATCGGCGGCGGTCTGCAAACATTCACCGCATCACGTAACGATATGGTTGAAACGTACATGACCAAGTATGACGGTTCCAGTTTCGAAATCAACGCCGAATTAGGAAAACTCCTCGTCTCGCAAAATGGTACGTTATTGCGTCCGTATTTTGCAGCGGATATTGAGTACAGCGGACAAACCGCAGCCCAAGAATCTGAAATCGGTAATGCGTTCCGGCATTACGGACGGGCTGACCTCTCCCAATTTTTTGTACGGTTCGGAGCCGATGCAGAAAAACGTTGGCAATTTGTTGATATTAACGGCGGAATAAGTTATACCGGATTACTGTTTGGTCAAACCCGCGCCCAAACGCCCATTTTCTATCCGACACGCGGCGCAGGAACCACCTCCTACGGCGCACGGCTCGGACGCTCTTCCGTAACACTAAAAACCGGCTTGAACTGGCATTTAAACCGCCAAAGAGTGAACACCGTTTTCCTGGATTACCTTGCGGATATTTACTTGGACCGTGCCGGCAGAGTAGGCGATAATATTCAACATTCCGGAAATCTCGGCATTTTAGTACGGTTCTAAATAAAAATATTTGTTTTCGTTTGGTAACTATTCCGTAATTATTATTTTTTGTAATTATTCAGTAGATCGGTTATTCGCTGGTAGGCAACCTTTCGCCGAAAGGTTGCGTTGCCGATAGGCAACAGTGAATCAGATTCGATTGGGCAATTTGTGTTTCTGACTGGTTTGGAAACTGATTGCCGGCGGGAAACAGGGGCAAGTCGGCTATCGCCGTATTAGTAAAAACCTTTCGGCGAAAGGTTGCCTACCTGATGAGATAATACACGACTGAATAGACACATTTTTTTTAACTATTCAGTCGTTTTTTCCGAATGCCCCCCTAGCCCCTCCGAAGGAGGGGAATTAAGGAACATCTCCTTCGGAGAATAATTCCCCTCCTTCGGAGGGGTTAGGGGGGGTAAAAAATACTGATTATTTCCTATTTTAGGGGATCATTTGATTACGATGCGTATTGGTATTTCTGTCCCGCTAGGGACAACATATTGGTAGCAAACGCGGTCGATTAAAAATGATCGTCCCGTTAGGGACGATATGTTGGTAACAATTGGAATCAATGCCAAATATAAATTTCACCAACATTGCGTCCCTACGGGACGATCATTTTGTTATACTGTTTTCTACCAAGATGTCGTCCCTAACGGGACGAAAATTGGCATTATTCTCCAATCACTGATGCCCCCAAAATTCTGAAATAATCAGAAAAAATAAACTTCAATCTCCGAAAAAAATCCCACTGATATATTACGATTTATTTGATTTTGTGATTGACGATGATTTTCCTAATCATCGTCTTCATTCAATCATTAAAATCATAGTTCAGACGCGGATTATACGCCCCACACGTCCATCATTCCCCTCAACAATCCATGTTCAACTCTCAATGAATCTACTGCCCTTTCAGGGCGTTGATGGTGTTTGCTGTTACCCGCCGCGTTGCGGCGGGCTGGCTTGTGTTGCCCTTTCAGGGCGAAAAGTCGCCTACCTGATGCGAAAGACCGCCCACCTGTTAAGTTGAAACCGACGGTTATTCACGGGGAACGCCTAACGGCGTTGTTTGGAACACGTACTTTGTTAAGCAATAAATCATCGCGGCAGCGTAACATGAGATAATAACAACTTTCACAAGAACTCCTAAACACCTAAAAAGCATTGCCCATTCTATGCGGTTGACGTAAATTCCGATCCTGAATAAAATAATACCTTTATGGATGTTGATTCGGTGTATTGGAAACGCTCAACTTTTTCTTAGTTAACCTTATTATTAACCTCATTTTTTCATCAGACTACAAATTATGGAACTGACAAAAGAACAAATCATGGAACGGTTCAAAGCCGACCGTTATGCTACTGAAGTAACCGGAATCGAAATCGTCGACGCCCAACCCGGTTACGCTAAAACAAAACTGCTCATCCAGCCAAAACATTTCAACGCCGTCGGTATTGTTCAAGGCGGTGTGGTGTTCACGCTTGCTGATTTCGCGTTTGCTGTTGCAAGCAATGTAGGAGTTGAGGAAATAACGGTTGCGATTGAATGTCATCTCTCATTTATGAAACCAACAACAACCGGTACCTTATTCGCCGAAGCCGCTCTGATTTCCAAAACAAAATCGCTGGTCTCGTACAATATTCCGGTAACAAATGAAAATGGCGACCTTGTCGCCCAGTTCTACGGACGAGGTTTCACAAAACAACCTAAAAAATAATCGTAACTATTCCGTCGCGGTCAA
Organism: Planctomycetaceae bacterium; assembly: GCA_031257725.1. GTDB lineage: Bacteria > Planctomycetota > Planctomycetia > Pirellulales > Thermoguttaceae > WRKP01. The sequence goes on from JAIROD010000056.1 coordinate 10,981, forward strand.
TGTTCCTTTTTCTGTCCCGTTAGGGACAACATCTTGGTAGAAAATGATGTCAATTAAAAACGCTCGTCCCTAACGGGACGGGAATATTCGGAAAGACAACCAAACACCACTGAATAGATACAAAATGTCTATTATTCGTAATATATCAGTGGAATTTTTTTATCGCCCTGAAAAGGCCATCCGCATTAGCGTAGGGCAACGCCCTACGTTCTGATTCATCGAAAACGAAAGCCCTGAAAGGGCGATAGCCTCATTTTCTCAATTCGTTTTGTTATACAAATTGACCTACAAAATGAT
>JAIROD010000093.1 GCA_031257725.1 Planctomycetaceae bacterium
ACAAAATTGCATTACACGCTTGTCTTCGATGAAACGGCGAAAGGAAAACATCTCCTCATGCAAGGAGCATGGCTCAACCCAAGAATGCAAAACGGTCCATGGAGTGAAGAAATCCGAGAATTAGTCAATTAACAAAAAAAACAACAATATTATTCGTAATATATCAGCGGAATTTTTCGGAGATTGAAGTTTATTTGTAATTATTCAGTAGATTGGTCATTCGATGGTAGGCGACCTTTCGCCGAAAGGTCGCGTCGGCGATAGCCGACTTGCCCCTGTTTACAGATGGAAATTAAAAACCAACCGCGTACAACTCGAATAATAAACCAACCGGCGCAACCTTTCGGCGAAAGGTTGCCTACCTCTTGATTATTGGACTGATGATAAATAATAGGATCGCTACTGAATAGTTACGTTTTTCTTTTTTTAATAAGGTTGGTCTTTTATTTGTCTTTTGGCTACTAAGGTTGTTTTGTTAAGAAAATCAGGTTGAAAATAAGGTTTTTTTTGAACTGTTTTTAAGTTAGCGAAAAGGTCTAATAGATACTTCATTTTTTGCTCTTGCATTGTTTCCGGTAATTTCGCTAAAATTCCCCTTGCGTGAACCTTAAACGGAAACAGGTCTGTTTATCATTTATTTCCCTTGTATTTTATTGATCGTCCCATGTTTTTTCGGAAAGCATCCTATTTTTCAGATCATGTTTTGTCCCATCCCAGACGTATTTTGATTGTTCGTTTTAGTGCAGTCGGTGATGTCGTTCACACCTTGCCGCTACTGATCGCACTCCGAACTCGGTTTCCCCATGCCGAAATCGCATGGCTGATCGAAGAAAAAATCTCAAAACTCCTGCTAGGACATTGGGCTCTTGACCGATTGATTATCGTCAGAAAAAACTGGATCAAATCATGGTCGGAAATTACTTTTCTGCGGAAACGTCTCAACATGTTTGCACCCGATATAACAATTGATGTGCAGGGACTTTTCAAAAGTTCCTTTGCCGCATGGCTGTCAGGAGCAAAATGCCGGATCGGGTTCGGCGGAATTGACGCTCGTGAAGGAAGTCAATGGTTCAATAACTACCGCATTATTCCAAACGCCGAACATGTTATTGACCGCAATATGTGTTTACTGGAACCTTTCGGCGTTTATGGCAGTAGTATCGATTTCGATTTGCCGGAATGTGAAATGGATCGCCGTTCCGCACTCCATCTCCTAAATCACGAAGGACTACATGGTCATTTTGCCATTCTGAATGTCGGCGCCGGTTGGGAGTCAAAACGATGGCGCGAAAACCGTTATGCCGAAGTCGCTCAATACTTGCTGACACAATGGAATCTTCCTTCACTGGTCGTTTGGGCTGGAAATGAAGAACAGAAAATGGCGGAAACTGTTGTCCAATCCGCAAACGGCGCCGCATTTATCGCTCCGCAAACTACTCTGGGTGAACTGGCAACCCTCGCACGTCTGGCAACTATTTTTATCGGTTCCGATACCGGACCATTGCATATCGCCGCCGCCGTAGGAACTCCATGTCTCGGTCTTTACGGTCCCATGCCTGCAAAACGTAACGGACCTTACGGCACTCAAAACCGTTTCATTCAAAAACAAACCCTTGAAAATAACCGGATTCGTCCACACCGCGCTCCGCGAACTCTAATGGACGCTATTGATACCGAAACTGTTTGTAATATCTGTGACGAAATGCTCGCCAATATTCTATCAAACAATTCTTCATTGCCTATTCAGGAAGTTAAGGAAAACAACCAACAATTGACAACAAAACGAAAAGCCGCATAACCCCAAATGTCTCTCATCAATTCGCCTAAATTCCAAAAGTCTCACAAAAAACCAACAAAATTCCCACCAAAATTCCCCACAAAAGCCCTCAAAAAATCTTAAAAATCGATGATTAACGTAAACCGAATAACATCGCTTCAATTTGACGCTGTTGAACATTGGCATGACCTGAAATTTGTCCATCTCCAACCGGAAAACAATCTGCTTGCGCTTGTTCTGGAACAGCATCGTTTTAATTTTGATCTCTGGCATGAGGAAGATATTGCCCGTAGTCCCGATGTTAGTGATACGGAAATTGCGCGAGTCAAACGCCGTATTGACCAACTGAATCAGAAGCGGAATGACGGTATTGAACGGATTGATGCCGGAGTGATCGAATTACTTGCCGAAACCGGTGTTACACCGCAACCCAATGCCCGTATCAATACGGAAACACCCGGCAGTGTGATTGATCGGTTGTCGATTATGTCCCTTCGTCTTTTCCATTTACGGGAACAACTTCAACGAATCGATGCCGGTTGGGAACACCAACAACTCGTTTCCCAACGTTTAGACCGTTGTTTTCAACAACACTCCGACCTCGCCCAATCCTTATCGGAACTTCTCGACGACATTTTTTCCGGTAACAAAATTCTGAAAGTTTATCATCAATTCAAAATGTATAACGATCCGACAATGAATCCGTATTTATACAATCGTAAAAAAATTGCGTAAAATACCGTAACTGTTCAGACGCGGTTGTTGTCCGAAAAAACGGATCGTTCATCAAATTCAATTCGTCAAACGTAAAATGCACGGCTGAATAGTTAAAAAAGATCTGCGTCCTACTCTACACAAACGGCGTAACGGTCTATTGATTATTGATTAAAAATCTCAACCGGCGCAACCTGTAGGTTAGATAACTTTTCGCAAAAAGGTATTATTAGAGATTCCCTATCATTGTTTTCGTAAAAAGGTTACTTTGAAGAGATTACCGTTACGGTCATCTTCAAATAGAATATCAGGACAAACCGATAATACCCGAAGAATACCTGAACCATAACCGCGATAAGGTAATATTTGATTGGCCAATGACGCTAACACAGGATTGCGGGTGTTGGAAATTCCGGCTTTGATGTTGTTCACCGTAAGATTATTCGGCAAATGTCCGGGACTAATAACCTCTACACGGTTAGCAAAAACAAAAACTCTTATCGGCGCCGAAACAAAATAATCCCGATGAATTAACGCATTCGCAACAATCTCTTCCAACGCCATAATAGGAATTTCAGGTTCGCCAAGACTATTTACCGATTGTTTATTTTGAACCTGATGCAAATTAGAAACAATAAAATTGATCGTCTGTCCGAAAATATCCGCCAACTTTCCTTTGATGTCACGGCTGTCATTATAATTGTCTGTAACAAGAGTATTACTCGAAAACGCACCGGATTTGACAATAAACGCCGGAAGAATATCCGACGGATTTTTTGCAAACAATAACACTCCTGTCAAATTAAGCATTTCATTTTTACCAAGATTCATATTGTAAATCGTTTGCTCCAACGATAATCCGTTTTGTTGTAACGTTTTATGATAACGGCGTTCAAAAAATTTGGAAAAGTAACCAATATCCAAATCCGCAAGTGTCGCATTGCGAACCGGCGATTCGTCAGCCTGCAACAAACCGGATTCCTGAAAAAGACGGCGAATCTCTTCCCGTGATGAAACTCTTCGCTTGTCCGCACCACATTTAACCCAAAATATTCCAGAATTATCCTGATAAGGTTTATTGTTGCCGGACGGCACGGAAAGTACAAGAATAAGTCCGCCGTCTGTTATAATATTTTGAGTTGTAGGATTGACCGCAGGATGTACACGTTGACTCGCAACGTTAGAAATCATTTGGTTCAAACGTCTCACGTCATCATCAGAAAGTCCTGTAATCAAACCGTTATCATCAACTCCAATTAAAAGAGTACCGCCTTGCCCATTGCTAAAAGCAACCATTTCCGATGTAAGCGACTCGATATTCGTAATATTCTTTTTGAATTGATGTTCGGAATCTTCGCCTCTCGAAATAATTGAAACAAGTTCTATGATTTCCATATTTGATAAGTATCCTTTCGACGTTTGAAGGCTTCCGCACCGCCTTCCATAATATCAATGATATTTTTTTGCTGCGCCGCATCATCAATACTGCCGGTTTGAATTACGATTTTATCATTCGAAAACGAACAGGTCAAAATTTGTTCCGCATCGCCTAATACCGGAAAATTAGGATTGTGTGTTGCAAAAATAAATTGTACTTTCGGTTTCAGGATATTTATCGTTTTAATAACATCTTCATAAATCGTTTGATTGTCTAAATCGTCTTCCGGTTGATCGATAATAATTAAATCATTGTCCCGCTGACCAAGCAAAAACAACATTAAAGCCGACGCACGTTGCCCAAGTGAATGATGTTGAATATCTTTTCCCCGATAAGTAAAAGTAAATTTATTAGGTACCTGATAAGTCAAAAGCGTTTTTATGTTGTCAAAAAAATATTTTTTGTATGTTTGAGGACTGGTTCCAAAAATGTTTTGATTTCCGGTTTCGAGTTTCTGATAAACATCAATAAAATTCGTACAATCCTCTACAATGTTCTGATAGGTTGTCTCCCTTATTCCGCTTCCTCTGAATGTATTCTTCATAAAATTTAAAAAAGAATTTTTATCTTCTTTATAGCCGCATTCTATTTTTAACGAATAATTTGTATCGGAAATTTCTGCAATTGCTTTTTTTGTTATATTGTATTCTTTATACCAAAGATTATTGAGTTTATCAAGTTCCGCAGCAAGCCGTGATTTAATATTCTCTTTCAGATTACCCTGCTTTTCCAATATTGATAAAGACTGTGTCACTTGAGCAAACTGCGATTTTAATTTCAAAAATTCATCAGAAGTTATTGTTGTATTGCTATTCTTCAATTCCTCTGATAATTTTCGTTCAATTACAGCAAATTCATCAATCAATTTATCGCGTATCTCGCCAAGATTTTTCTTTTTTTCTTTCAGGATTTTTTTACCTTCTTCAATTTGACCTATTATTTTTTTAATTGTTTCAACGCCTTCCAAAATTTTCGTAAATTCTTCATAATATTGCTTAAATAATTCTGCATTTTGTTTAGATTGATAGCCGGTTGCCTCTTGCAAACCATCTTCACCTCTCGCAATAATTTCATTGATGTTATCAAGAAATATTGTTACCGATTCGATTCCGCGTTTCATTGTTCGTTCATCATTAGCAAAATCAAGTTGCCGTTGAAGTTTTTCTTCCAATCCTTGTTTGGCGTAAAAATCAAGCCGATACGAAATGTCTTGTTTTGTTTTCGTCAATTCCGTTAATTGCTCGGCGACATTATCCGCTTTTAACAGTTGATCAATAATTTCAATAACTAATTTTTTTTGTTCAACAATATTTTTTCGTACATCATCTAAACGTGTACCAATTAATTTTTCAATAAGGTCTTTTTCAAATCCGTCACCCGAACTTGATAAATCTTTTTGCCCGAAATAAAGAGGATTGTGTAACACTGTGTTTCTGATGGAAATACCAGGCTGTAATTGTCCGTCAATATAAACCTGCGAATAAGATTCACCAAATATTCTGTGAATTTCATACGATTGTCCAAATTGACCAATTGCGTTAATAATAACTTTACCGCCGCTGTCCATCGTAAAACGGACTAATTCTTGTTTATATTTTTGATCACCGGAATTTTCACCAAACGTCATTTCAAGAGCATAACGCAAAACTTCAATAACAGATGATTTTCCGCTGCCGCGAATACCAATCAATGTATTTAATTCAGGTGAAAATGAAATTTTTTCGCCGTTCAATGTTCCGCCTTGAAATTCTATGCTCCTGATATAAGAATGCTGCACTTTGGGTAATTCCCGTTTTATCCGATTCTCGTAATCGAATAACGCAAATTTAATCGCTTCAAAGGTAAATGAACCGATTTTGACAAAACATGGATTCTCTCTGCCAATGTCATTCAAACATTTCGGATCGGAACCTTCCACTTCGGCCGGATACCAATTACCAAACCATTGCCTAACTTTATCACGTAAATCATAGGTTCTAACTTGCTGAAATCCAAGCGTGCGTTTTCGTACTTCTTCATAACGTTTGTCTTGCCGCTCGGATAACCGTCCTCCCTTAATTTCGTTCCATAATCCTTTCTCCCTTTCAACATGGGCGAAAATCAAGAAATAATCACGATTAATTTTTTCCAACTCTTCAGTAAGTTGAAGAATATTTTTGTCACAACGTCTGTTTTCGTTTTCATATTGGTCTGGAGTTTTGCCGGTAAATACAGAGGTCAAAAAAGGATTAATGATCTCTTCTCCATTTTTAATCCATTCTTCACTAAAAACAATCAAAACATGAATTCCATTGGCTCCGTCATTGACTGAAAGTTCTACTCCGGGTAAAAGACCAATATTACGGCGTTTCGCTTCACTCCGCAACGCCTTAAATTCGCCAAAATCAAATTTGTTATGATTCGTAACAACACCAAGCGAAATACCGGCATTTTGTAAAGCGTTGATATAATCTTTAACAAACGAATTTTTATCATCGGAATATTTAAATTCCTTATCAGCCTTTGTGTGCAAGTGAAAATCGGCACGAAGCCAGCAACTCCCATTTTGAAATATATTCGTATCACTCATCGTTTTTTTGAAAAAAATTCACCTATTTCTTTTAAATCGCCCAATACAGTAAGAATTTCAAATGTTGTCTTCGTATTTTACACCAACTTTGTAAGAGTTCAACTCATTCTACACAAAGTAGATTTTGTTTTAATTTTTTACGAATAATTCCGCAACGAATTTCCTGCCAGAAAACCGGATGATAAGGCGAATTGGATATTGTAACCTCCGGTATTGCCGTCGATATCAAGCAATTCACCGCAAAAATATAAATCGGGAACAATTCGTGATTCCATTGTTTTTCGGTTCACCTCTTCCAAAACCACACCGCCGCCGGTTGCCATCGCTTCGTTCCAATCACCTAATCTTTCAACGATAAACGGATAACCCGTCAATGCCCATTCAATTTTCTTTCGCGTTTCCCGATTCGTTTCTGTTGCCGGTTGATCCGGCGCAGTAGGAAGCGAATTAAGAATTTGTACCAAAAAACGTTCCGCAATACCAAACCGTTGCAAAGCATTTTTCAATGTTTTCTTACCGGCGAACACCTCCGGCGTAAACTCTTCCGGCTTAATTATTGAAACACGAAGTTCGTCGTTTGGTTTTATATCACGGCTCAAATCGAGGATTCCGGGACCCGACAATCCGCGATGTGTTAGAAGAATATCGCCTTGCCCCGATTTTACTCGCTTGCCGTTACGGTAAACTTCAATTTTGTCCGACCAAAAGGAAATGCCCGATAAACCGGCAAAAAAATAATTTCGCACAATTAACGGCGTTAACACGGGTTTCGGTTCAACAAGATGATGCCCCAACCGCACCGCAAACCGGAATCCATCTCCGCGTGAACCTGTTGACGGATAGGATTGCCCGCCGGTTGCAAGAATCAACTTTTTTGTATGAAATTCTCCGTGATTCGCGGCGAGGAGAAAACCGGCGTTTGTTTTCGTAATGTTTTCGACAACTGTTTCCGTTTGAAGCAGCCCGCCCTGATCGTTTAATTCGGCAACAAGAATTTTCAATAACTCTTCAGATTTCAGCGATTTCGGAAAAATTTTACCGTCTTCGCGTTGCAGAATCGGAACACCGCGCCGTTCAAAAAAATGCGTAACTGCAATGTTGTCAAACGCCCAAAGAGCCGGTTGAACAAATCGGGCTTTTTTCGTATCACCGTAATGATTCAAGAAATCGGCAATTGATCCGCTGTGCGTTATATTGCATTGTCCCGAACCGGAAAGCAAAAATTTACGCCCCGGTTCGGGATTCCGTTCCAAAACACAAACGGTTCCGCAACCATTTTTTGCCGATGCAATTCCGGCGGCAAGTCCCGATGTACCGGCACCAACAATAAGAACATCAACATTCACCGCCGCCGTCCCGGTTGACTGAAATTCGGAACTCCTCCATGTTGTACCCCGCCCTGATAATAGTGCAAATATTGCCGGAATCCCGCACCGTTCACCCCGCCAATACTCTTGGTTTGACGCGGTTCGGCTAAAACACGATCTGTAGAACCATCGTTCAAAAGTTGGTTCATGGAACCCTGCATTGTTTGTTGACGGATTCCTTGTTGACGGAGTTGAGTCCCCTGATCCTGTAACGTCCGAAGCATATCTTGTTTCGGTTTCACAAATTCGTTGTAATTGTCCAGAACACCGCCCCGATTATTATTGAATAACGATAACCAAGGACTTAATGTTGATGACGACTGACCGTAAAGATTACCGGAATAAACCAAAATCCATACGGCAACTCCCAATAACACAAACATTGATTTCAGTACACTTTTTAACATAATACACCTCTCAATTATGTTATAGATTTAAATAATAGGGAATCTCTAATAATTCAAAATTTATCAAAAGTTAACGGCGTGGGCTTGCCCCGCGTTGTTCGACTTAACCCTAAAACACGGGGTAAACCCCGTCGTTAACTATTGCGGGGTAAAACCCTGCCGTTAACTATCGTTAGGAACTGATAAAAAACGGCAATCAACGCCTGCCAGTAATAATACCATATCTCTCATTGATAGCAACTCCTTCTAGGGAGTTTTGACATAGTAAAGTAAAAGGTAACTATTCAGCCGGTTGAAGTATTCTCACCCCGAATAGGTTGTGTTGTTCGTGTTACCAACCTTATTTTCAACCTGATTTTCCGAACTAAACAATTGGGTAAAAAAACTTAGTAGCAAAAAATCATCAAAAATCTAAGTAATATATCAGTGGAATATTTTTTTGGTATCTATTCACTAAATTGGAGGTTTTACATTTTGCGGTTGATTTATTATAAGCAACAACCCCTTTAGGGGTTCAACGTGAATAACCGCCGCCAGTTAGTAGATACTGAACCGGCGGTAACGGACACACAACCA
>JAIROD010000142.1 GCA_031257725.1 Planctomycetaceae bacterium
AAAAACGCAAACTCAAAACGAATGGTTAGTTTCAAAAATTGCCGAGTATCAACTTCAGGTCAAAGAATTAATCGAACAAAAAACTGCTCAAGCGGTTGGAAAATAATCAGTCCCAACACAAATAGGAAGCGTTTGTTATTTTTGGGTCGGGTGTGATTGCCCAAGTTGCGTCTATTTTGTATGGTTAGGTAGAGAAAAGGTCTAATTATTAGAGATTCCCATTGTTTTCTTTTCTTTGAATTGTTTTATGGGCGGCATCGAGAATTTGGACGAGGAGCGGGTCGGAGTATGAAAAATTTAATTCGTAAAACCGACGGAGATATTCTTTGGCAGTTTCCATATCATCTTGATTCTCCGCCGCACACCACGCTAAACCGGCAAGCCCCAACGCTTGATCTTCCACTTCAATGTCACTGAAATTGGCAAACTCCTGAAAAATAGGAAGTGAATTAATCGAATCGCCGCGAGTTCCTTCGTGAAAATAACAACGAATCAATTGGCGTTTCGCTTTACGTCCCCAGAGATATTCCTCTTCAGGAAAATAATCGAGAATACTTTGCCATGCCTCTGTTGTATTCAGAATACAAGCATAAACCCATTGTTCCGAAACCGTGTCCCGTTTGGCAATCCGAGATGAAACCGGTTTTTCCAATGGGTCTGACATTGAGTACACTCGAAGAAAACCAAGCGTCAACCCCGTTAGAAACACCAACGGAAAAATCAATAATCCCAAAAAACGGAAATTATGTTGCCGATTTTTCAACTGGTTTTCTTTTTGCAAAACTCGTTGAAGTTTTTCGGTTGTTGCGAGAAGCCGTTGGTCGGTGCACCCGATAAAAAAACGATCCCAACCGCCCAACCGTGAAGACGCTTCCGTATCGTTCAGGTAAACCGTATAAAGTTCACGCAACTCCAACTGAACATCATAAAACGACTGAAAACGTTTTTCTGGCTGTTTTTCGATCATTCGATGGACAATCCGTGCCAAAGGCGGCGGAATATCCGGTCTTAATTTTTCCAGCAGTTCCGGCAGCTGGTTGACATGCTGCAACGCAACCGAAAGAGCTGTTTCACCGCGAAACGGCGGATGTCCGGCCAAGGCGTGGTAACTGGTTATTCCGAGCGAATACAAATCACTGCGATGATCCAACGGTTTTCCTTGCGCCTGCTCCGGACTCATATAAAGCGGAGTTCCAAGCGTCATACCGATTTGTGTCAACGCGGTGGCGGAAGTTGCGGAACCGTTGGAACCGCTCACCCGTGCCAACCCGAAATCGGTAATTTTCACGTCGCCGTTATCACCGAGTAAGATGTTGTCCGGTTTAATGTCCCGATGAACAATGCCGTTTTGCGCCGCATGTTCGAGTGCGGATGCGACATACCAGAGAATATCCGCAACTCGTTGAAACGGCAACGCTCCCTCGCGATGAATCAATTCCTGAAGCGTTTGTCCCTGAACATATTCCTGAGCAATAAACCAAAAACCGTCAAAACAATCCGTCTGAAATATCTGAACAAGATTCGGATGACTTAACGCCGCTATCGCTTTAGCCTCACGGACAAAACGTTTAATATACGTTTCGTCGTGAGCCAGTTCCGGTTTTAGAAATTTCACCGCAACTCGACGACCCAATGAATGTTGCTCCGCCAGGTACACTTCCGCCATCGCTCCACCGCCAATTTTGCGAAGAAGATGGTAGTCTCCAAATTTGCGGTTCGTTAAATCGTTGCCGTGCATGATTATTGGGGGGTGTCTTTGTGCGACTTGTTCGCCTTGGTGGTTCAATGTTCATGGTTTGGGGAAAATGTTGAAAGGGGTTAGGGAAAAGGTCTATTTATATTATGTTATTTTTCATAAAATCGCAAGCGGTATGAACATTGTAATCGTTGTAATCTGCTGTTATTTGACCTGAATTTTGCTGAAATATCAAAAAAAACCGACCTGTGTTCTATTTGGGTTGTAATATAAGGGTGTACATTTGATCGTGACCCGTTCCCCTTCCCCCCTCTGGAAACATGTCTCGTTTCATAAACAACCGGCGATCCGTTCGAATCAAAAGCGTTTGTCTGACGTTTGTGATCGGACTTGTTTTTTTCAGTTCCGGTTGCCGAAGTTTTTCTCACAAGCCGCAATCGGCATTTCAACCGGTTCCCACTCAACCTGTTCCGGCTCAAACAGATTCGGTTCAATCGGGTTCCGTTTTATCTGACCCCACTCAACCCGTTTCTGCATTACCGATTTCCGAGCAATTTGCCTCAACTCAACCTATTCCTTCTATTCCTTTTCACCCCAATTCAACACAACGGATTGCACCAACGACAATACCGCCGGTTTCCTCGTTGCCGATTCCCACGACTTCGTACCGACCGCCTACATTTTTGGAATTGGAAAACCAATCGCCATCTTCTTCTGAAAAAACGATGTCATTTCGTCCGATTACTCCCGCCGGTTCTTCGACACCTTCTATTACTTCTGCTATTTCAGAAAAACCGATTCCTGCAAGTGTGAGTATTACGGCAAGTCCAACTGTCAATAATTCTGCAACAACATCCAATGAGGTTGACGTTTTGAACCGACGAATTACGGAGTTAGAAAAAGCGTTAGCGGAAAAGGAAAAGAAAGCCGGACAGGAAAAACAACCAACCGTTGTTTCAAAACCTATTGTTCCGCCAATTCCGGTGTCACGTTGGATTCCGACCATTACTCATCCGGAAGTTACTGTATATTCTGATGGTGAACGGGTTCGCATTGAGATTACCGATCGTGTTCTTTTCCAGTCGGGAACTTGGCGATTAAACCCCAACGCCGAAGAATTGCTCCGTAAAATTGCCGGAGAAATTCGGGCGAATGATCCGGAATCTTTGTTGGAAATCGAAGGTCATACTGACGGTGTGATGAACACTGATCCGGCAAACGCCGCACAAAAACATGATATTTCGTCGGCGAAAACGATGGCGATTATGGAATATTTTGTTCGTTCTCTCCGTTGGAACGCGACAAGAATTAAAACCGGCAGTTTGGGTTCGAGCCAACCGGTTGCCGATAACAACACTCCAGAAGGCCGCGCCCGAAACAATCGGATTGAGATTGTGGTATTGCCGAAAAAACAATAGGGAATCTCTAATAATTCAGAATTTACCGAAAGTTAGCAATGCGGGGCAAGCCCGCGCCGTTAACTTTCCATAAATTCGGAATTATGAGAGATTCCCTAAACCTTACCTTAACGTTTTGAAAATTGTGTACCTCGTCGTGCTTTTCGGAGACCGTATTTTTTACGTTCCACTTCCCGAGCGTCACGGGTTAAAAGACTGTGTTCACGTAATTTTGGTTCGGTTTCCGGGTCGAATTTTTTGATAGCGCGTGCGATACCGAGTTTACAAGCGTCTGCCTGACCGGTTGTACCGCCGCCTTCGACCTGAATCAGAACATCGACTTCATCTTTTTTCTCCGTCAACACCAGCGGAGCCAATACGGTACTCCGTTGCTGAGCCGTTTTGAAAAAATCTTCTAATTCACGGCGATTGATGCTGATTTTTCCGGTTCCCGGACGCACCCGAACTCTTGCGACCGACGATTTACGTCGCCCTGTTCCGAGAAAATCATTTTTGCCGTTGCCTTCGATAATAAATTTACCAAAATGAACCATTTTATTTTTTAATCAATAATTAGAGTGAACCGTAAAACTGTAAAATTATGTGAAAATAATCACTAACGTGTTTTGGTGTTGTAGCATTATTTTATTTATTTTTTTGCTAATTCAATTACTTCCGGTTGTTGAGCCTGATGTGGGTGGGCGACTCCGGATCGGTAAACTTTCAGTTTTGAGAGCATTTTTTTGGCGAGTTTATTTTTTGGGAGCATTCGCCGAACAGCTTCTGTTAAAACAATTTCGGGATTATGTTCCAACCGATGTCGGGCGGTTTCGGTTCGAAGCCCGGGCCATTTGGTGTACCAGGTATATTTCTTTTGATCGATTTTTTTCCCTGTGAACACAATTTTATCGACATTGGTAACGATCACATATTCACCGGTATCGACATGCGGCGTATAGGTTGGTCGGTGTTTTCCCATGAGAATCATTGCAATATCGCTTGCCAAACGTCCGACAACTTTGTCGGTTCCATCGACGAGGTACCATTTTTGTGGGACTTCGTTCGGTTTTGCCATATAGGTTTTATCCATAATTATCAGCTCGCCCAATTTACATGAATTGAAAGTTTAATTTAAAGAAAACGCAATTTTACACGTTTTTCTTTTCTTGCCAAGACGGGGGAAAAATTTTCCCCCCCTTATTTTTTTCCTGTGGTGATTTTACCACAATTTCCACCAAGGTTTTTCTATTCGGTGAACAGGTTTCGCGATTTCGGGATATTTATTCTGTTTATGGGGAGTGGTGTGACCTTGTTTATGGGTTTGAGTTCGTGTGGGGTCTTCCATTCCAATAATCAACACTTTCGAAGTGGGATGAGCAAACAGCGAATCGGAAAAACCCATACGCCGTGAAATCCGCATTGCTCCATCGGCGAGCATGTCTTCGGTGGTGATTCCGGTCTCTTGGGGCAGCGGTTCGCCGAAGTCTTCCAGTATTTCAAAATTCTGGATATTGAGACCACGCACTTTTTCCGGCGAATACAAATAAAAAGCACAAGTCCCCGAAACACTCTCTATCATATAACCAAAAATAGTGATTTGGAACTGAGAGGCGCATGCCTTACATTTTTCCTGATCGAGGATCATCACCATTTCCCGATCCAAAACGGCAGTCCATGTTCCGTTGTAGAGGACTGCTTTGTGAACGATGTTGTGAGGACGTGAACGTCGGGGCCAATTGGTGTAGTCCCAAATCTGCGGCAATCCTTTAGCAACTTCAACCGTGCCGGTTGTCCGATATCCGAAACAAGCAAACACGGACGGCAATTGGGACATCATATCCCCTGCAAACAAAATCAAACTGTGATTTGCACTCATTGGACATTCCTCCTAACGGAAAAACCGTCAAATAAAAATGATCAAAACAATAACCCTTTAAACACGAGTAATCCGGACAAAAAAAGGAACAAGGTTAATCTCCTAAAACATAACGATTATATAAAATGTGTCATTATTCCAGTAGAAATTTCGGTTTAACTGCAAAGGTCGCCAAGATAACGCAAAAAATGCAAGGTTTTTTTTAATTCATAATTCATAAAACCAAAAGTATTCTTGGCGAAAAATTTTATTAACTCATAGCATACGTTGCGGTTAAAATAGAGAACCGGAAAAAATACTGAAATATTACAAAATATTAAAAAATTAGACAATAAAAGTCAATAGACACTGGGGAGTGTTTAGCGGAACATTGCCTGACATCTATGGGGGTCTCGCATGTTTCATGGCGTCAGGATTCAGAGCCGCGTTCAGAGACGCAACCGGAAGGTTGCGGACAATCAAACCGGTGCTTTAAACTCTAAAAGTGTGTACTCTTGTCAACCTTCGCCCTGAAAAGGCAATACATACCAGCCCGCCGTATCGCGGCGGGTTCGATTGCCCAAGAAATCAACGCCCTGTAAGGGCAATTGATTAATAGATTCGTAGAAAGTGGAGAGTGTCTTGAACTGTGATTTATTTGATTTTATGATTGACTATG
>JAIROD010000193.1 GCA_031257725.1 Planctomycetaceae bacterium
TATTTTTTTTTAACTATTCAGTCGTTTCCTCCGAATGACCCCCCCTAGCCCCTCCGAAGGAGGGGAATCATTCCCCTCCTTCGGAGGGGCAGGGGTGGTAAAAAATAAACTTCAATCTCTGAAAAATTCCACTGATATATTACTAATTAGTTAATTCTTAACTTTTAACCATTAACTCTTAACAGGAGAAGATTCAATGAAAAAATTATCTGATTGTTTTACGTTGGCAAATAACGTTTCAATTCCATGTATTGGTTTTGGAACATGGCAAATTTCCGATGGTAACTCTGTTATTCAATCGGTTCTTACGGCAATTGAAAACGGTTATCGGCATATTGATACCGCTGCCGCTTATGAAAATGAAAAAGGTGTTGGTCAGGCGATTCGTTCCTGCGGTGTTAAACGGGAAGATATTTTTGTAACGAGCAAACTCTGGAATTCACAACGCGGTTACGAAACAACTCTTGCCGCTTTTGACCGGACGATGGCTGATTTGCAACTCGATTATCTTGATCTTTATCTCATCCATTGGCCCGCCAACGCCAAACAATCCAACGATTGGCAAAAAATCAATCAGGAAACTTGGCGTGCATTCGAAAAATTGTACAAGGAAAAACGAATTCGGGCAATTGGAGTGAGTAATTTTCTGCCGCATCATCTTGAACCGTTGCTCAAACAGGCGGAAATCAAACCTCTGGTCAACCAAATTGAATTTCACCCCGGTTACACCCAACAGGAAACCGTTGATTTTTGCAAATTACACCGGATTCTTGTTGAGGCGTGGAGTCCGCTTGGGCAAGGCAAAGTGCTTGCCGAACCGGAATTACTTCGTCTTGCCGAAAAGTACCAAAAATCAACTGCACAAATTTGTGTCAAATGGTGTTTGCAAAGCGGTATTCTTCCATTGCCGAAATCAACAACACCCATACGGATCAAAGAAAATTCATTCGTGTTCGATTTTGAACTTTCCACGCAAGAAATTCAAACGATCAATCAATTGCCGCATCGCTGGGATTCAGGATTTTATCCGGACAACATTGATTTCTGATGTTTATTCACGTCAACGATTATATACATTTATCTTATGGATGATGGACGTATTGTTGATTCCGGTAACCAATGATTTATGCGCAAACAATATCCATCATCCAACGATTAAGGTCTTGAAGCATTGTTGGAGTGAGAGAGTTGGAGTATTCGCGGAATTTAATTGCAATACCAGCCGTGTGCAACAGTTCCAGAACCTGACAAACCGATTCCGCAGAAATTTCGGTGCCGGATTGTCCAACTGCAAGAAAAACAGAAAGTAATCGGGCGGATTCCCAGCGATGTAAGATGTAGTTGTCTTTTGGAAAGATTCCATCCAAAGAAGCGGCTCCGGCAAAATTTTCAGGATAAAGCAACGCCAAACGAAGCGCCATTGTTCCGCCATTGCCAAAACCTGCCAGAAAAATACGGTTAGAAGCAATATTACAACGTTCTTTGGCAATCGCGATACAATCAAAAACACGTTGTTCTACTTCGGCGAGTTTTTCCTCAGTATCCAGCCAATCATAATTTTCCTTTGTATGAGTTTGGAGGATAGAATAAACATCGAAGTTGGTTGTTGGCGGGTGTGGTTTGCGGGAGATAGTCAAACCGCGTGGAGCAACCGCAACATAATTCCTCATACTAATTCCCGGCATAACCCGCATGACCTGCCGTTCATCACTGCCTGAACCGTGTAGCCAAACCAAGAGCGGATAAGCATAACCCGGTTCGTAATGAATTGGTGAAAAAAGAACATGCGGATGTGATTGACTGGTCGTATTCGATTGATGGGAGATACGGGCAAAGTCAAGTTCCAGCGTTAACCGTTCCGGTGACGGAGTTTGCAATGTTTTGCGTTCCGGCAACACAGGTTCCGAAGTTCGCGGCGTCGAAAATAATGTTGTGCTGAATTTATCCGATATTGGCATATTTGGTCTCGCGGTAAATCAGGAAAGTGATCGGATCAAAAATATTCGGCATCCGGCATGTTGTCCGATCAACATGGAGAAACATTTCCAAAGCATTAACGCTAATCGTGACTATAGCCGATTTTGGCTGAACATGTCAAGACGAATTTTTTTGAGATTAATTAATAGCATTCGCTATCTTGCCAAAACAGCGTATTTTATCTATATTGTATTTTATACCCAGATTATTTATTTTGTATAGATGTCAGTCGTTGTTTTTTTAATTTTTTTGGAAAATTCCTAGCGTTCACTGACTGGTTGTTTAATTAGATCGATTGGGAATAGGCAAGTAACTGTCTATTTTAATTTTTATTAGTCCTGCAAGGACGACACTTTATTAACCGTATGCTTTAGCATACGGATAAGGCAAACACACTACCAAGTCCCGCAGGGACGACACTTTATTGGATAAATGTATTCGATTACTGTTTGGAAATTTTTAATTGTCTGAACGAAGAGTTTTAAAATTACCATAGTCACCTCAATCATTGTTCGGACAACATTTTAAAAAGTGTCGTCCCTGCGGGACTTAAGGTGTGGCGAGTTGTTGCCGTAAGCTAAAGCATACGGTTAATAAAGTGTCATCCCTGCGGGATTAGACAATAGAATCATTCAAACC
>JAIROD010000320.1 GCA_031257725.1 Planctomycetaceae bacterium
AAAATCAAACATGGGAAAACTCCAATTTGTAAAGAAGATACTAAAATTTAATTTTCGTTTTTGCGTTAAAATAATTTTACTTTGCCGTTTACAAATTTTAAATTGTTCTTAACGATTGAATCAAAAATCGAATTGTATAGATTAATGAATTATTAGCCCCCAATTATACTCCTCTTTTTTCACTTTACAATAAAAAATTTTATCAAGGAAAAAATTTTGCAAACATGTCTGAAAAAGGGAGTGTTTGTTGTTTTGGGGTGACGATTAAGGTTATCGCGTGTAGTCTTCAGAGCCGCAACCGGAAGGTTGCGAAAAAACACGTTGACCGTTTGTTACCAATATGTCGTCGGAGTTTTTGTTTGGTCGTTGACGATGGGGTTTATACCCTGTCTTGGTACAAACGCGGGGTGAACCCCGCCGTTAACATCGCAAACCCTGCCGGGAACAATCACGAGGGAATCAATATGTCGTCCCTATCGGGACGGAATTTTTGTTTGGTCGTTGACGATGGGGTTTACCACGTCTTGGTACAAACGCGGGGTGAACCCCGCCGTTAACAACGCACCCCCCGCCGGTAAACAACGCCCCACGCCGGTAACAATCACGAGGGAACCAATATGTCGTCCCTATCGGGACGGAATTTTTTATCGTTCCCTTCGATTACTAACGCCTCCCAAAATGGGAAATAGATTAGACTGTTAACGTGTTTTTTCGCAACCTTTCGGTTGCGGCTCTGAAAGCGACTCTGAAAGCGGCACTGAAGACTGCCGCCAAAGAACACACGATAACCCTAATCGTTGTCCCCAAAAAACAAACACTCCCTTTTCCCAACACTATTTCCCAACTATACTATTAATCGTGACGCAAGCGCATGACTACCTCTTCAGGCTCTTCAGGCTCTTCAGGAAAATTCCGCTTGCACCACGATTTATTGCCCACAAAAAAATATTATCTCCCCATATCCTTGACAATAATCGAAATATAACTTAGTATCTACGTTTTACAAAAGGGTATCCACGCTGGAAAAGGCGAATATATTCTTTTTTTGTTATTACCTAATTTTCTCTTTTTGTGCCGTCATGGTCGAACCAGTTACGATCAATCTTCGTTTTTTAGCGCGGGACTTAGGTTTACCGCAAGAGCAAGTTCAATCAGTCGTTACGTTGCTTGACGACGGTTTTCCGGTACCATTTATCGCCCGGTACCGCAAAGACCAAACCGGTAATCTCGATGAGGAGATGCTCCGCCTTGTCGAAGAGGAACTCCAGTCCGTTCGCGCCCTCTGCGAACGGAAACAGGCAATCCTCAAAACAATTGACTCTCAAGGAAAACTAACACCGGAACTCGATAAAAAAATCCGAGACGCTAAGTCGTTAAGGCGTTTGGAAGACATCTATCTGCCCTTTAAACCAAAACGGCAAACATTGGCTTCCGATGCACGAGAACGAGGATTGGAACCACTCGCTCTTGAAATTTTTCATGGAACCATCGCCCCTGAAAAATTAGACCAGAGAGCCTCCGAATTTATTAACGAAGATAAAAAAGTTAAATCAATCGCCGACGCTCTCTTGGGCGCAGGTCATATCATCGCTGAAACCTTCAGCGAAAAAATCGAAGTGATCCAGTATGTTCGAGATTCTATCTACAAATACGGTAAACTCGTCACAACTAAAATTGAACCGAAACTTTCTACTTCATCTACTTCATCCACTTTATCTACTTCATCCGCCGCCTCTGCCTCGCCACAAACACTAAAAAATTCCGAAAATTTAGAACAAACGGAAAAATCAGGAGAATCGGAAGGATTAGAAAAATCGAAAAAATCAGAAAAGCCGGAAAAAAAATCCGCCGCGAAAAAAACAAAGAAAGGAAAAAATAGTCGGAAAATAACAGAGACAACGACAAACAATGAAACGGCAAACAACGTAACCGATATTGCGGTATCGTCAGATATTCAGAAAGAAACGGAATCTGTTGTTGTCATTGAAAAAGCGGAAAATGTTGTTCCTGACGATTCTTCGGAAAACTCTTTAGAAAACTCGGAGCAAAACAACAACGCCCGAAATGAAGACAGTGCCGAACAATGTTTGGAAAAAACCGAAACGGAACATCTAAGAACTAAAGCAGAAACCAAGCCGGAAATTGAAATAGAAATTAAACAGGAAATTGAAACCGATACGGAATCGGAAACGATTACTGTTGAAAAGCCCGAAAATGTTGTTGCCGAACCACATTCTGTGGAACCACATTCTGTGGAACCACATTTTGTGGAACCACAGAATATAGAACCGCAGAATGTGGAATCGCAGAGTATTGATTCTGATATTCAGGCGGTAACCGAGCAGTTTCAGCAATGGAAAGAAACGCAGGAAAAACATGGAATTCCGGTAGTCCGGTCACAAAATACGTTGAAGAAAAAGAAAAAGGATGAACTTCAAAAACAAAAAGAGGAGGAAAAAAATAAACATCAGGAACATTTTGAACGGCAATTCAGTGATTATTTTGATTTCACCGCCGGACTTCGCAATTTTCCGGCACACCGGATTTTGGCAATTAATCGCGGTGAACGGGGTAAAGTGCTTCGCGTCAAAATCGATCACAATGAAGCCAAAACGTTTGACGCTGTTCGGGAATTTTGTGTTCCCAAAGATCATCCGCATAGCGATTTCTTAACCGGTTGTCTGAAAGACGCTCTTCGCCGGTTGGTGATTCCGTCAATAGAACGTGAAATCCGAAATGATATGACGGAATTTGCCGAAAAACAGGCAATTCGTGTTTTCGGTAGAAATCTCCGGCATTTACTGCTGCAACCGCCGCTTCATCGTAAACGGGTTCTGGCTCTTGATCCGGGTTACAAACACGGTTGTAAAATGGTTCCGCTGGACGAATTCGGTAACGTTCTCGATTTTGAAACGGTTTATCTTTCCGGCAGTGCGGAACGCAAAGAAAAAGCAATTCAAAAAATCGCAGACATCATTCAAAAATACAAAATTTCAGTGATTGCTATCGGCAATGGCTCAGGAAGCCGTGAAACGGAAGAAGTTGTTTCCAATATGATTTCAACTCGTTTTGCAGACACGGAACTGGCGTATGTGATTGTCAACGAAGCCGGCGCCAGTGTTTATTCCGCCAGTCCGGCGGCCAAAGAAGAATTTCCCGATTACGATCCATTGCTTCGCGGTGCGGTTTCCATCGGTCGGCGGCTTCAAGACCCGCTCAATGAATTAGTTAAAATTGATCCGGCAAGTCTTGGCGTGGGAATGTATCAGCATGACTTGAAAAATAAACATCTCAAAAATACACTCACCGATGTGGTTGAATCTTGCGTCAATTTTGCCGGCGTTGATCTTAACACCGCAACACCGGCAATTTTGCGTTATGTTGCCGGTCTGAATCAGATGACGGCAAAACGAATCCATGAATACCGCTTGTTGCATGGTCCTTTCCGAAGCCGTGAAGAAATTAGGAAAATTTCCGGCTTAGGCGAAGTCGCTTTTACACACGCTGCGGGATTTCTCAAAATTCACGACGGAACAAATCCTTTGGACGCAACCTGGATTCATCCCGAAAGTTATGAATTAGCCGCCAAAATTCTGGAAAAACTCGGATTTTCTCTGGATGATTTGAAGAATAACGAAAAAATTAAAGAAATCGCAGCAAAAATTGCAGAGGAAAAAATCGGTGAATTGTCATCCCGATTGGCAACGGAGTTGGGTGTTGGACTTTTCACCGTGCGCGACATGCTGGATAGTCTTGCCCGACCCGGACGCGATCCGCGTGAATCGTTACCGCCGCCGATTTTCAAAAAAGGTATTCTCCATGTGGATGACCTGAAACCGGGCATGGAATTAACCGGAACGGTTTCAAATGTTGTTGATTTCGGTGCGTTTGTCGATATCGGCTTACACGATTCCGGCTTGATTCACATTAGTCAAATGGCTGACCGGTTTATCCGCGATGCCCATGAAAAAGTTACGGTCGGAGATATTGTTCGGGTTTGGGTGGTCGATGCCGATACCCAACGGAAACGGGTTTCTTTAACCATGATTCCGCCCGGTACGGAAAAACAGCCTAAACCGGAACATCCGACAATACCGCATCGGGAATTGCGTTGGAACGAATCCCGGGAACGCAGCAGTGAACCGTTTTCTACTGTTCCTACGGAAAAGAAACCGACAAAACATTTTTCCGAACACGAACGCCGTGAACGCCAACAACCGGCAAACCGTCGTCCGCCCAAAACAACACCACAAGGTGAAGATAAACTTCCGAAAAACGACGCATCGGAAAAACGTGACGGAAATCAATCTCCGCACCAAGACGGACATCGCCAAGATAACCGTAACAATCGAGACAGAGACCGGCATGACCGTAATAATCGTGAACACGGGAATCGTGAACATGGGAATCGTGAACACGGGAATCGTGAACATGGAAATCGCGAACACGGGAATCGTGAACATGGGAATCGCGAACACGGAAATCGTGAGCATGGAAATCGCGAACACGGGAATCGTGAGCATGGAAATCGCGAACACGGAAATCGTGAGCATGGCAACCGTGAACGCGGAAACCGTTACCGATCAAAAACTTATGTTGCTGCCGCTCCTAAAACGAAAGAGCTTAAACCGATTTCTGAAAAAATGAAGCAAGGCAAAGAAGCACTCCGAAGTTTTGCCGATTTGGCGCAATTTCTTGGTCATGTTCAGGTGGTCGATCCGGCTGAGGAAAAGAAACGAAAAAAAGAAGAACAATTGAAGAAAAAAGAACAAGAAAATTCGTAACTTCTTTAGAATTTTAATATTGAGGAGCGTTTGTAATTTTGGGGCAATCCTTGCGGCGAGTAACTGTCTATTTTGAATTGAAATTTGCATGTACGAAAATTAAAAATGTAAAATTTACGTAATATATCAGTGGAATATTTTTTTGTAATATATCAGCCGAATTTGCTAAAATGAATA
>JAIROD010000350.1 GCA_031257725.1 Planctomycetaceae bacterium
CCACCCCTGCCCCTCCGAAGGAGGGGAATAATTCCCCTCCTTCGGAGGGGCTAGGGGTGGTCATTCGGAGGAAACGACTGAATAGTTAAAAAAAAATATTTCACTGATATATTACAAAATTCTTTCAAAAAGAAAAATCCCTGTTGACAATTTATTCGGTTCCATGTAAACTGTGAAACTCATTCAATTGCGAGACGTTTTTTTCTTGCCGTGTTGTTTTTCGGCAATGTTTCGCGGTTGGTTATTTCAATGAAACCTTATAAAATATGGAGAACAACAATGAAATATGTAATGATGTGTTTGGTTGGGATTTTGGCGTTTTTCTTTGCAAAATGCCAAATGTTAAAATGGGCAAGACAGGGGGGGGGGGGGCAGTATATAGGAAAGAGTTAAGAACAGAGAGCGGAAAGTGTCCGGTTTTCCGGCATTTTTCAACAAAATTCTCAACTCTTTTACGTTCTTCACCGTTCGGCTTTACGTTGGTCGAACTTCTTGTGGTGATTGCGATTATCGGAGTGTTAATCGCTCTTCTGTTGCCGGCGGTTCAGGCGGCTCGCGAAGCGGCACGGCGGATGCAATGTTCGAACAATCTCAAACAACTCGGTATTGCCTTTCACAATTACGCAGACCGTAACGCCCAAGCGATGCCGTCGCAAGGTTATCGGCGCGGGGCTGGCGGCAGTCCGCCTATTTCCTTTTTTTCCTCTTTACTTCCCGGCATGGAGCAAGATGCTGTTTATAACGCTATTTACGGCAGTCCTACTACAATTGCTTCCGGTGATGCTCAGGCTCCGATAAATTCGCCCGCTTGGCATGCCGCATCAGTTGCGGCTTACCGTGCGGAAATTTCGGCGTTGCTGTGTCCTTCCGACAGTAACAATAGAAAGCCCGTCGAACTTGCGCCTGCCCGCATCAATTATCGGGCAAGTCAGGGAGATTGGCCCGCGGCTGGAACAACAAACGGATCCGATGATTTTCGGGGGATTGTTACAGGAATTAGTTTGTGGGGAAAATTAAGTATTATTACTGATGGAACCAGCAATACCGTTTTAGCAAGCGAGCATAATTGCGGCGGTGGAATGCCGAATGATCTCCGTTCAGGAGTCCATAATGTTTCCGGCGTGTTTCATTCCGGTTCAAGACTGCTTAATCCGCAAATATGTCTGACCACTGACCTGAACGGTTCCAGTGAAATTCTCAATGGTATTGAGGATACATTTCCCGGTTCTCCCGGTGCGGTGGTTGCTACCGGCTGGTCTAACAATACCGGCGGTTATTCCTGGTTGGATTCAGGAACATTCTTTATCACTTTTCAGACCATCCTACCGCCCAACGCCCCTTCATGCAGTGAAACTAATGTCGCCAATGGCTTTCAAAATAACCGGACCCTCGTTCCTGCAACAAGTAATCATTCAGGCGGTGTCAATCTTGTTCTATGTGATGGAGCGGTTCGGTTTATCAGTAACACGATTGATGTTGGCAGTGAATTGAATCTTCCGCCGGGCGGTACAACATCCGCTCCCGAAGCTCCAACGGCTAATTCCCGTTACGGCGTTTGGGGAGCAATGGGAACTCCGCAGGGTAAAGAATCCAAGAGTCTTTAAAAAATGATCTGCGCCGGAGATCGGTTTTAACAAAACAAACCGGCACGGTCTTCATTTTGTTGTTACTCAAACACGTTTGTCTGTTCGTTTGTTTATTTATTTGTTTGTTCCTTTTACTTTTATTAGATTACCATGAAAAATTATTATCGTACATTTTTGTTTGTGTTTGTATTTATTGGTTCTGTTTTGATCACTTGCGGCTGTAGTCCTAAAACAAAATTAGGCGGTTTGGCTCCGGCGCAGGGAATTGTAACACTGGACAATGTTCCTGTTGCAGGAGCATCCGTTTCATTTTCTCCGGTATCAGGAGGCGACGCAATGCGTGCCGCCGCCGGACAAACCAATGAACAAGGTCAGTTCATCATGACCACGCTTTCACCGCAAGACGGTGTAACACCGGGCGAGTTTACCGTAACTGTTGTCAAATATGAAAAATACGGTCCGCCTCCGGCAAAAAAAGTTGACGAGTCGGGAGAAGACATCACTCCGCCTCATCCTGAAAAAAATATTTTGCCTTCCAAATATGAAAGCCGTGAATCATCGGACATTAAAGTTACGATTCCGGCTGCGGGAGACAAGAATATTAAAATCGAATTGAAATCGTAGTTTCCTATTTTCGTTTCACTAACATTTCATGAGGTATTTTTATGAAAACTCAAAAAACAAAAAATCGTTCCCAAAAGAACAAAGCGTTTACACTCGTTGAATTACTTGTCGTGATTGCGATTATCGGTGTGTTAATCGCACTTCTGTTGCCTGCGGTTCAAGCGGCGAGAGAAGCGGCAAGACGAATGGAATGTCAAAACAGAATTAAACAAGTTGTTTTGGCAGTCCACAATTACCATGACCGTTTCGATTCTCTCCCTGCCCGAATGTCGGGAATGGACAAAACCAACGATTGGACAGGTCACAATGAAAACCGGCGAATTTCCGCGTGGGTTGGAATTTTGCCGGGTTTGGAACAGCAGTCGCTGTACGAAAGTATCACCGATGCCCAAAAAAACTATAAGAACGGGAGTACGTGGGTAGGTTTACGTATTGCAGCGGATAACCCGACCGGCGGGAATAATTCCACAGTTGCCGTTAATGTTGTGGTTGCGTTTGCTCTTTGTCCTTCGGAAGCCCGTCCTGAAGCACCGTCAGGATACTATGGACGAAACAATTATGTCTTTTGTGACGGTGATTTTCCCGGACAAGGACAGGATACTTTACCCAACCATAAAGCTCATAACAAAAGAGGTGCGTTTTCGAGTTTTGTCTGGCATAATTTGAGTGCCATTACAGACGGAACCTCCAATACTGCGGCGGTGAGTGAACGGGTTGCTCATTATGGTCGGGGAAGAAATATCCATTCTTCCTTTGCTCAGGGGATTAGTTCTGTCATTGCTAGTTTTGCGGTAACAAATGAAGTTCCCGGAACATTCAACCCACAAAATTGTGTTGTTCTCAAAACCGCCACCGGTGAATATCCTAGTAGTGTAACAACTGCCCGTAATGATCGAACCGGACATCGTTGGTTGAGTGGAGAACCGATTTTCGGCATATTCAACACGATTGTGCCGCCGAACAGTCCGAGTTGTACATTGGGAGGCGGTTCATCTGATCCGGGAGTGCTTCCGCCCAATTCTTACCATTCCGGCGGAGTGAATGTCGGAGCGTTGGACGGTTCGGTACGGTTTATCTCCGACACGATCGGGTGCGGAGATTTAACGCTAATGTGTGTCAAAAACGGTGCTTCGCCGTATGGAGCATGGGGAGCGTTCGGCTCCAAAGACGGTACCGAATCCGCCAATCCGTAATTTTTTAACTATACTGTCAACGGGGCATCTCTAATAATTCATTTTTTTGTTTTCAACCTATTAATTAATCGTTAACGACGGGGGGTACCCCATGTTTTGAGGTTAAGCCTAACAACGCGGGGCAAGGTAACTGTCTATTTTGTGTAACTGTCTATTTTAATTTTTGGTCATATTTCAGAGCAGTTTTTTACATCCCAGCGGGATGTTTCCAACCTAGCCGTTGGTTTTGCGTTGTCACGATAGGGAATCAATGTTTTTATCTGAATAACGCCATACCAACGGAACAACATGGTAAACATGATAATCCTGTTATTTTTCCGTGTGTACGGTGAGTACACCGCACACACGGCTACATTGGAAATGTCCTTGCAGGACTAATAAAAATTAAAATAGACGGGTACTATTTTGTATCTATTCAGTAGAGTGTATTATCGTAATATATCAGCGGAATTTTTGTAATTGTTCACGGGTAACTATTCATTTGCTTGTAATAAGGTTTGCGTATTTTTTAGGGGTTGTCGTTATTATTTCGCCCCAACGGGGTAACCGGCAATAGCGTAGGGCAACGCCCTACGTAACGAATCCCAACATAAAAAAAGCCCTGAAAGGGCGCAAGCCTAACGAGAGGGAAACATCAAAAATCATCATTTTGTAGGTCAATTT
>JAIROD010000369.1 GCA_031257725.1 Planctomycetaceae bacterium
TCGTCCCTGCGGGACTTTGTGGTGTGTTTGCCCTAACCGTATGCTAAAGCATACGGTTAATAAAGTATTTTACTTAATAGTCCTTGCAGGACTAATAAAAATTAAAATAGACAGTTACTCTCATCCGACTCCCTATCCGATTCAGTAACAGTTATAATTCCCGTTACTAATTGAACTCCATCGTTTAAGGATACCGCAATACGTCGCGAATACAACCAAACCACTGAATAAATACCTTTTGCTCGCTAAACGTAGGACATCGCGTTAAGCAAAAAAATGACCTATTTAACCCCGTTTGTAGTATAACGTAAGTTGTTTGGATGTGTCACAATCTCGGAGGTCCGAAATACTCCTCTAATGATCGTGCCGGCGACGTTTGTGTTTTTACGGCTTTGCCAAGTTCAAAGGTAAATTTATTTTTTTTCTCGGCAATATCAACTTGTAACGGCGATGTATCCGGCTTACTGTATTTGATGTCAACAAGCGAAACATCCCATACTTTTTCGTTTTGAATTTCATGGTCGTTTTTTGTTACAATGAGTTTGTATTTTCCGGCGGGAACACCGCGATGTTTTCCATGCGAGTACATTTCAATACTTCCGTCCGAAGTAGTTGCGCCCGCAAACACAAAAGTAAGCGTTGTATCTTCTGGAATCAGCGCAACACTCGCACCTTCCAGCGGAACGCCTTCTTGTGTCAACGTAATGGTGCAAGGATAGATCGGCGGCATTCCTTCCGGTAACGAAGGAGCGCAACCGGCAAAACACAACGCCGCTAATAAAATTACCAAATGTAAAAGTAAAGTGTTTTTGTGTAACATAATTTTCTCTCAATGGTTATGAGTAAAAGGAACATGAATCACAGAACATTCTGTGATTTACAAAAAAATGTAACTATTCGCCATGATTGCAAGCCCTGAAAGGGCGAAAGATTAGTTGAGAGTGGATAGTTGATAGTGGAGAGTGCCGCACGGATACGACCCGCACGTCAATAATTCCGCTTGCGATACTCTCCACTTTCAACTAATCCATTGCCCTTACAGGGCATATAGTTTGTTGGGAATATTTTCGTAGGGCGTTGCCCTACGCTATTGCTTCTTGCCCCTTCGGGGCGACTACTGAATAGTTACGAAAAAATAAGTGAAAATCTCTAAAAATATCATTTTGTAAAAAAATAATTTTTAGAGATTCCTGCCGACAATTACAGTAATTACGGTTGCGTGTTCGACTCGCCGCCGTTGATACTTCCTAACGCTCCCCAAACTCCGAAAGGAGACTCGCCGGTTCGTAATCTTGGGTCACCCGCAACATCTGCGGTTGCCGCTGTGTAACCGGGAGAAAGATTATTAATCGTATCGCTGATAAAACTAACCGCTCCGTCGCCTTTAACGGCATTGACGCCGCCGGTATGATAGGAGTTAGCCGTCGGCAAAAAATGTTCGAAACCTTCCCAATTAGCTCCCATTACCGATGGTCCATTCGGCGGAACAATGGTATAGAAACGGCTTGCGAAAGGTCGTGCGCCAAAAGCGATACTACCTCGGTTGGTCAGACAACCTGATAATCCCCCGCCAAGTAATGATCCTGAGGCAGTTGTGCTATGTGTTGAGTCGGTAACATATTGATTACCGGCTGCGTATGACATCACTGTTGACAATGATGTAGAAAGGTACTTTCCTACACCAGTGCCGCCATCTGTCGAACCGCTGAGGACATTTGTCACAAGACCGCCTTGAACCCGATTCTTTATCGTTACGTCGGTTATTCCCTGTTCGCTCATAAAAATGGTATTACTTAGACCATCGCTTACAGAAGCGAACGAAGTACCTTCTGAAAGACTTTTTGGTCCCGCAGTAATGAAACGGAACGGTGCCCGCGAGTAATTGTTTGCCAGTGTAGATACCCCGCTAACGGTGGGGGATATGCCTCTATAGGCAGCATAATCCGCGCCGGAAAATTTGTAACTTGTCAAAGTCCACGTATGTCCCTCCCAATCTCTTCTTGCAGAATTGTCCTCGTATGCACCGCCGGGAAAAGAAGTATTGTTTTTAATCGCATCCGAAGGACACAACAATTCGTTAATCGAACCCATCCAGCACATTGGTCTGCCGTAAGCTACCCATTCTGTAGAACCCCAGTTGTCGCCGTCCCATTCATAGTTTGTTGATACGTATATGTCCCATCGCGCCGTCTGTTCGATAAACGGACACAACGGTCCCATTGGGGAAAGCCGACATGCCCAATCAATACTATTGGCCATTCGGTTGTGGAGACCGTAAGGCGGGATGACATCGTGGGCGGCGTGAAACGTGTGAATCGCAATCCCAAGTTGCTTGAGATGATTGGAACACTGCATCCGCCTTGCGGCTTCCCTTGCCGCCTGAACAGCCGGTAACAGAAGAGCGATTAACACGCCAATAATCGCAATCACCACAAGAAGTTCGACCAATGTAAAGCCGAACCGTGAAGAGCGGGCAAAAGATAAGAATTTTGCGGAAAAACAGTTGAAAAACCCACTTTTTCCGCTCTCCATTCTTAACTCTTTCCTACATACTGCCCCCCCCCCCCTGTCTTGCCCATTTTAACATTTGGAGTTTTACCCCAAAAATTGCCAAAAACGCGACAAACCATCTCATTACATTTTCCATCGTTAATCTCCTTATTTTATAAGGTTTCATTGAAATAACCGCGAAACATTGCCGAAAAACAACACGGCAAGAAAAAAATGTCTCGCAACCGAATGAGTTTCACAGTTTACATGGAACAACGTAAATTGTCAATAGGGATTTTCTTGTTGAAGAATTTTTGTAACTATTCAGTCGAGGAAGGTTGCGCCGGTTGGTTTGTTATTGTGTTGTACGCTGTTGGTCTTTAATTTTCAGCCGTCAACAGGGACAAGTCGGCGAGTACGCCGTATTGTTTAAAACCGCCCGGCGGTCGGTTGCCTACCACGACTGAATAGTTACATAAATTGTTAGAGATTAGTGTCCCATCCTTTTGAAAGTGGTTGGTCATTTTATAAAGAAATTCCTAAGTACGAAAATTAAAAAATCAAAAGTGATCAACTTTATATACTATTCGCGGTCAATAAATAGCCCTTTCGTCATATTTCAGTTAACCTCCTTTCCACCCTGTTAGAGTCAGACCAATACAATGCAACAATCAAAACTATTACAATTTGCCGAAGTTTGCCTCAGTACCTATTATGCTGAATTTAAACTGTTATTAGACGATGCCCAAAACAAGAAAATAACTACTTCGGATTTCATTAAAAAATACCCGATGTTCGAGCATGTCTGGGCTGACTTAAAAGAAGTAGAAGCTGTAGGAGTGTCATTTGGCGATGACGAATTGTTATTTATCGTGTTTTTGATCTTCGCTGAAAACAAAAAGTTAATGTTTCAGGTTAACTGGTCAGGAGAAGAGGAAAACGGAGATATTGTTAAATTCATTAAGCAAATTCTTGAATTGAGGAATATCGCAGGTTTTGAATGGGATACTGAAGAATTCAATGCTTCGCTTGATTTGAAAAAAATCGGACGCGGCGATTACATTCCGATTCTTTTCAAAGCGGTTGATCAGAAACTGCAAAAGATAGGTTGCCGTTTGGCTTTCTTTTGTATGGGCGATAAAAGTTATAATTTTACTGTTTTGAATGAAGCGGATTTTAACAAAGTGCATCGTCTTGCGTGGGCGTGTTACGGTATCTATGGCGTTGATAGTATGAACGAATATGAGGACAGAAGAGAAGAGATGATGAAAGAATAGAAGAGATGATGAAAGAATATGAAGATGATGAAGAATATAAAGATGATGAAGATGAATAAAATTAGTACGGGATTTCTAATCCTGCCGTAATTGGTCATTTTGTAAAGCTGATTGTTTCGGATTTTGTGGGGAGTTTTTAAATATGGAACAATCATTTTTTTAAGACAAATTTGTGTTTTCTTGACAAAAGACAGACAATAAAATACCTTTAATGTTGAATAACAATACGGAATCATTCCATTAACCAGTAAACGAGCCATGAATATTTGGAATAATGTCTTTTTAGGTTTGGTTTTTGTGCTTGCGATAGCGGTTGTTGTTTTCACTGCGCAGGAGTTTAAAATACGCGGGACAGGTCAAAAAGCGATTGAAACCATCGGAAAAAAGATGGAAACGACCAAACGTGATATTGAAAAGATTTACGAAGGGACGGCTCCGACCAAAAAACTTTCGGAGAAAACGGTTGAAGAATTGGGATTCAACGAACTTCGTGTTCAACTTTTTGATCTTCTGTATGAACGCAAAAAGGCGTGGTTTGGCTGTAAACCCGGTAATCTCAATGTTTCGGGAAAAGTGTTGACTCCTGAACAACTTGGCGGTGATAATCCCGCAACACCGGGAGAAAAACTGAAAACAATTCAATTGCTTGAAGTTTCTTTAACAATTACCAGCCCTGTTGTTGAAAAAAATGGGAATCAGGAGGTGATTCCTCCTGACGATCTCAATGGTCTTGTTTATGTTTTCGATGAAGGCGAGGCGGGAGTGGGCGGTTCATTTCTTGGGACGTTTGCAGCCGATCAGATGCAAAAAGTCCAAAACGGTTATCAGGTTACTCTTCAATCCGCTCATGAATTATCTGAAGCGGAAATCGAACATATTCAAAAAGCGATTCGTTCGACATGGGCAGTTTATACGACGGTGCCGTTGGATCGTTACCAAAAGATTTTTGACCGGCTTACGGATGTAGAAAAAGAAACAATTCCGACAACATTACGGGAAAAATTGACGAATCCGGAACGGGTTCCTAAAGATTTTAATGAACTGTTAAGTTTGTTTTATCAACGCCGTGTGGAACTCAAAGAAAGTATCGACAGTACCAAACGCCGTATTGAAGAATTAAACGCGGCGTTGAAAATTGCCGACACGGAAACTCAGGATTTGCGAAATGATCAAGACCTTGAGAAAAAACGGATTGAAGTTATGAATGTTCAGTGTAAGACGTTACAGGAAAATATTGACGCTTACGACAACATGATCAAACAATTACGGGATGAAATTGAAAAAACGCAAACTCAAAACGAATGGTTAGTTTCAAAAATTGCCGAGTATCAACTTCAGGTCAAAGAATTAATCGAACAAAAAACTGCTCAAGCGGTTGGAAAATAATCAGTCCCAACAC
>JAIROD010000432.1 GCA_031257725.1 Planctomycetaceae bacterium
CTCCGAATGACCACCCCTAGCCCCTCCGAAGGAGGGGAATTATTCCCCTCCTTCGGAGGGGCAGGGGTGGTAAAAAATAAACTTCAATCTCCGAAAAATTCCACTGATATATTACGAAAATAAGGTTTGTTGAAACAATTACCATACGGTGGGGCAAATGCCACTGAAATATCACGTGTTTCGTGAAATTTAGTGTGTTTCGTGTTTAAAATAGACAGTTACCCATTCTCCACTATTCACTCTCCACTTTCCACTATTCACTATTCACTAATTTTGTGGTATATTTTGGCGATTGGAAAAATTTTCGTTGGTAACATTGATTATTTTGTTAAACAGTTTTTTGCTCAATATGCCCAATTTTTTTAGTGATAATCAGGACATTTGTTTTCTTTTTGATTATTTTGATCTTCAGGAACTTGCCGCAATTCAGGAGCGTGAAACACTGAACGGCGATGCGGATTATTTGCCGGATAGTGTTGATGATGCGATTGACAACTACCGCCGGATTCTTGAAATTGTCGGTGAACTTGCAGCGGAAACACTCGCTCCGAATGCCGAACAAATTGATGCCGAAGGGAATACGCTCCATTCAGAGGGAACCGTAACTCTTCATCCGTTGGTACGGCAAAATCTGAACCGGTTCACCCACGCCGATTTAATGGGATTTACGTTGCCGCGAAAATATGGCGGTTTGAACTGCCCGATTCTGATTTATACGATGGCAACCGAGTTGGTGGCACGCGGCGACGGTTCATTTATGAACCTGTTCGGGCTTCAGGGAATCGCCGATACCATTTATGCTTTTGCTTCCGATGAAATCAAAAACGAAGTGTTGCCGAAATTTTCGTCCGGAAAGGTTACAGGAGCAATGGTGTTGACCGAACCCGATGCCGGAAGCGATCTCCAAGCGGTTCGGTTACGCGCTGATCAGTTATCGGACGGTTCATGGGTTTTGAACGGAGTTAAACGGTTTATCACCAACGGTTGCGGTGAAATCTTGCTGGTTTTGGCGCGAAGTGAGCATGAAATCAAAGATGGACGCGGTTTGAGTTTGTTTATTTGTGAACGTTCTCCGGCGGTGAAGGTTCGCTGTCTCGAAAAGAAACTCGGTATTCACGGCAGTCCGACCTGTGAATTAGTGTTCGACAACACTCCGGCACGCCTAATCGGTGAACGCCAACGCGGTTTGATTACTTATGTTTTGGCGTTAATGAATGGGGCACGGCTTGGTATTGCGGCGCAATCGCTTGGTATTGCGGAGGCGGCGTATCGTTTGGCAAGAATTTACGCTCACACCCGCGTTCAATTCGGCGTTCCGATTGAACGGTTGGCACCGGTTGCGGAAATGGTTGTTGGAATGCAGGTTAGAATTGAAGCGATGCGGGCGCTGACTTATGAAACGGCGCGGGTTTGCGATCTGGAAAATAACACCAACCGACTCCTTGAACGTCATACCGATCAGCTCTCCGATACGGAAAAAAAAGAGTTCAAACAGAACAGCCGAACCTACAAACGGCTCAATGCCATGTTAACGCCGATGAGTAAATATTTTAGTGCGGAAGGTTGTATTTCGGTTGCGTCCGATACGATTCAGGTACTCGGCGGAAGCGGTTACATTAAGGATTATCCCGCAGAACGTTATCTGCGCGATGCGCGGATTACATCAATTTACGAAGGAACAAGCCAGTTACAAATTGTTGCGGCAAGTAAAGGAATTATAAGCGGTGTGTTTGTTACCTATCTTGATCCCTTTGAAAAGAAAAACTACAACGATCCCAAACTTGAAGAACTCAAAGCAATTTTAATCAAAGGACGTGAAGAAATTCAATCGGCGGTTGTTTTTGCCAAATCACAAAGCGGTGCTTATGTTGAATTGGTTGCCCGACGACTTGTTGATGCCGCAATTGCGGTTCTTACCGGACATTATCTTCTTGGTCAGGCGACAAAAAATGAACGAAAAAAACATATTGCCGAATTGTTTATTGTCCAAAATGAATCGGTTGTAACAATGAACTGTGTTCAGGTCAAACAGGGCAATTCAAAAGTCATTGACGACTACGAACTTCTCGCCGGTCCCATCCCAATTGTATAAACAAAACAACCAATATCATGCTGTTGACAGTAGGGAATCTCTCATCATTCAGAATTTACTGAACGTTAACGGCGTGGGCTTGCCCCGCGTTGTTCGACTTAACCCGAAAACACGGGGTAAACCCCGTCGTTAACTATTGGGAACCTCTAATAATTCCGCATTTACCGAAAGTTAACGGCGTGGGCTTGCCCCGCGTTGTTCGACTTAACACACAAACACGGGGTAACCCCCGTCGTTAACTATTAACTATTAATTTATTAATTAATCGCTTGAAAATAAAAAATTGAATGATGAGAGATGCCCAACCCCATATAATCAAGCCATGCAAATTTATGAAACTTTTGATCCGACTCCTTTTCGTGTCAACGCTTATCGGACGGATGAGGCGTTGTTTCTGCATATTTTTCCTTTGACCTGGGAAGAGTACATTAAACAAACCCGTAAACTAATTTATTTTTTTGTACTGATTTTAAGTATTCTCTTGTTGCTACTTTTTTATCGGATTGTAGTAGAAAATATAATGTTCACGGAGATCGTCAAAAGTGTTTTGTTTTTCGCCGGCATTTTGGGTTTGCTTTTCTCTTGCTGGTTTCTGGCGGTCAATGCTCACGTTCTGATTCGTGTTGACCGTAACACAATCCATATAACAACATGGTATTTCAAAATAGGATATCTTCAATCAATAAACAGACCGAATAAAATTCTTTTGGAAAAACACCGCAATCCTTTATGTTTTATTACAAACGATAATATTACAAACAATAATGTTATTCATCTGCCGGTTAATGACCATGAATTTCGGTGGATTGGCAAACTCATCGAACAATTTGAAAATGAAATTCCCGCTCTTTATTCAAATACCGATTCAAATACTGATCTGAATATTGATTTGAAAATTGTTGCCCATACCCGCCGTA
This sequence comes from Planctomycetaceae bacterium, assembly GCA_031257725.1. Lineage (GTDB taxonomy): Bacteria > Planctomycetota > Planctomycetia > Pirellulales > Thermoguttaceae > WRKP01. Next base: position 3,010 of record JAIROD010000432.1, read on the forward strand.
TTCTTGATGAAATGCAGTATCAAGGTCAAAAACTTTGGAAAATTCCCGATCCGACAGAACAATACAAAACTAATAAAATTACGAAAAACAAATTACCGGATGAATTGCCGGGAGTTTTGCATGTCTGTTGTTTACAATGTAATTCGTTGTTGCCGAAAGATCATGTTCTTGTTGATACGGCATCGGCACAATGTCCTTGTTGCGGTTTTCTCTTTGAGGTTACTGATTTGAAACGTTATTTGCCTTCCGGCGATTCTAATATTGAACTTCAAAGTGAAGAAAACGTTTTGAAATTACATCAACGTCCGCAATTTTTCGGTATTGCTTTTTCTGTGCTTTTTAGTATTATTTGTGCGGATATTATGTTTGCCGTTTACTATTTTTATATTCAGCAGAACAATCCTGATGTTTTCTTGCAGGAAATAGGTTTTATTGCGTCGGACAACAATTTTGCTCCATTGGCTCGAATGGCAATAGGAGCAGTCATCATTCATATTCTTAGTTCTCTGATATTTTTGTGGTCTATTTTTGTACACCGTTTTATTGAATTTCGTCACAATGAAGTTTGGTTCCGCATTCGCTGGCTTTGTTTCTGGTGGAGTTGGACAATTCCGCGAAAAAATCTCGGTGCCGACCGATTATTATTTCGTAAACCGTTTTTTGGTTTCGGTATTCAAATTCGATACGGCAAGAGATCATTTTATCTCGGAGCGGAAAGTGTTGAAATTCCGTTGATTGTTGGTGAAATCAACTATTGGCTTCTTACTCATCCGCCGGAAGAATCGCCGATTTCCGATCATTTTCCGAAATTTGAAAACAACAATTACTTTTCTGAAAAACCGGAATACCTGATTATTGGCGGTGTTGACCAAATCAACAATAAAGAAATCCGCTGGTATTGTTGTGATTGCGGACGTCAGTTTCGTGCGGAGGAATTGGATTTTCCAAATCGTACCGCTTTGTGTCCTGATTGTCATAAGACATTCAATCTTTCACAATTACAATATTACGCCGTAGAAAAAAAAGCGGTCAAACCAAAGTTGCCATATCTTTATGTCAAAGAATCAAAAACAGAACAACAAATCGAATGTTCAATAATGTCCATGAAAGGTTTAGAAAAATACAGTTCTTTAATTGCTTGTTACGTCCATTGGATATTAATAGCCGTTTTGTTTCTTATATGTCCTTCTTTTTTTGCAAATTATTTTTTTACCGACATATTAGTCAGGCAACCTGAAATAAATCAAATCATGGTGTTTTTTATGATTATGATTCCTGTATTATTATTGTTACCCACTTTTGTTTCATTTTGTTTTTTTTCCATCGATATTCACAAACAAATTTGTCAATTTTATACAGCGTGGACAACGCGATTTTCAGACGGTTATTTTGAATTAACACGCCGATACAAAAATCATTCGGAAACAATTCGTATTGAATGTAATCGTATTGTCCGATTTCAGCGCGGCGAACCAATAAAAAATTTTAACAAATTCATAAAAAATGATCCGCCTTCCGGTCATTTCCCGTCGAATCTTGAAGGTCGCGGACGAATCCGTAACGAAATGATTTTGACCGACGGAACAATTATTTATCTGCCAATATTACCGAAACCAAAAAATAATTGCGGTTGGAACGATTGGCTTGTCAATACATGGAATGAACAATTATATTTTCGTCGATAATTTATTTTTGTAATCGTTCAGGTATAATTATACTCGTTATACTTGAGTTTTCGGTTTTTGGGAAAGTACAGTAACGGCAACATCCCATTGCCGTGAACTTTTTACGTTTCTTTTACTTTTTTCGGCAGCGAGGACGTTGCCGTTACTGATTGTGACATCTCTAATAATTCAGAATTTACCGCAAGTTAACGGCGTGGGCTTGCCCCGCGTTGTTCGACTTAACACCAAAACACGGGGTAACCCCCGTCGTTAACTATTAACTATTAATTTATTAATTAATTGGTTGAAAATAAAAAATTGGTAATATTTCAGTGGAATTTTCCAAAACGTATCGTCATCGTTTCACCAAACCTTATTTTCAACCTTATTTTCTAAACGAAACAACCTTAGTAGCAACGATTCCTACACAACAACAGACCTTATTACCTTATTTTGATATTGTAGGATTTCACTTGTTTGTATTTTTATATTATTATTTTTTGAGAACATGGAATAAGGTAATAAGGTAATAAGGTAATAAGGTTTGTTTGTTGTGGAACAATGGCTACTAAGGTTGTTTTGTTTGAAAATAAGGTAAAAATAAGGTTTATTAAAGCAATTCAATATGTTTTCGCAAATTCGACTGAAATGTTACAAAAATTGAATGATGA